>CALZOG010000121.1 GCA_945827635.1 uncultured Bacteroidales bacterium | reverse complement strand
GCCTCGAACGATCTGCTTCACCGTATGCTTATCTCGGCTAAAGCCTCGAACGATCTGCTTCACCGTATGCTTATCTCGGCTAAAGCCTCGAACGATCGACTAAAGTCGTGCAAATTTAAAATCAGTAGTTCGCTGCGAGGAGTTGGAAGTACGCCTGTGCGTGGTTGCAAACGGGGCACTCTTCGGGTGCAGACTTGCCGACAACGATATGTCCGCAGTTGGAGCACTGCCAGATACAGTCGCCTTCACGCGAGAAAACAACCTTATCCTCGATGTTCTTCAGGAGTTTGCGATAGCGCTCCTCGTGGTGCTTCTCGATAGCAGCGACCATTGCAAACTTAGCAGCAATCTCGGTAAATCCCTCTTCTTCTGCCTCTTTCGCCATACGAGCGTACATATCTGTCCACTCGGCATTTTCGCCGGCAGCAGCATCGGCAAGGTTGGCGATAGTGTCGTTGATCTTGCCACCGTTGAGGTACTTGTACCAGAGTTCGGCGTGCTCTTTTTCGTTGGCAGCCGTCTCTTCGAAGATCTTGCTAATCTGTACATAACCGTCTTTCTTTGCCTTGGAAGCAAAGTAAGTGTACTTGTTGCGAGCCATCGACTCGCCAGCAAACGCCTCAAGGAGGTTTTGCTCAGTTTTTGTTCCTTTTAAATCTTTCATAATGTAAATGTTTAGTGCTCCAAAGGAGCAGTTGATAACTAATTACGGTAAACCGTGTATCCTATTTCAGCACAGCGCCTTATCCGTCACCAAACGGCCTGGATGAGCGCAGATGTCATCAGTCCGCAGCAGATAAGTTTGAGCAGCGTTCCGCAGAGCAACCCGATGAAACTTCCCCACCCGGCTTTGAGAGCCTGTTGCACCTCTTTGCCACCCAGCAGTTCGCCGATAACAGCACCAACCAAAGGTGCGATGATCACTCCAGCCGCACCGAAGAACAGTCCGACAAAGACGCCTATAGTGCTGCCCCACACGCCCCATTTGGTGCCACCGAAACGCTTGGTGCCCCACGCCGGGACGACATAATCAAGCACAGAGACGACAATCGTGACAACCGCCCAAATAAGCAACAGTTGCCAGGAGAAATCGACACGGTCGGTTGCCTGCGCAATCCACAATCCGGCATAGGCAATAGGTGTGCCGGGCAAACCGGGAACAATGCAGCCGATAATGCCGATGAGCATAAACAAAAAGGCAAGTATGAGTAAGAAGATTTCCATTGTTAAAGTAAATTATAATTGATTGCTTACAAGTGTTTCAGACCGTTTGAATATATTCAACCGTGTTGCCGACGGAAGACAGGTATTGCTGAAAAGCCAGTTGGCTGATAACTACCGTGCCGCGACAGTCGTTAGGATGAAAACTCAGCGATTGCGCCTCTTTGAGTCGGCTATCGAGAAAGAGGATAACATGGTGTTCGGTGTCGTTGATCAGCCCGAAAGGACTGACACTGCCGGGCTCCAGCCCGAGGTATCGCATCATTCGTTCGGGCGAGGCGAAGGAGAGTTTGCCCGGTGTTTTTTTGCCCTGAGAGACGAGCACCTGTTTCAGCCAATGCTCGATGTCGTGAATAGCCAAATCATCATCGCACGGGAAGCAAATGAGGTAATGCTGGTCGCCCTTGTGGTTGCGCATGAAGATGTTCTTACAATGCATGCTACCGTCATCGTGCCACCACCGTTTGGCTTCTTCGATGGTTTTTCCCTCGGGGTGGTTGTAGGTGGTGAAGGGAATATGGTGCTCCAGCAAGTATTCCAGCACCTGCTGCTGGCGCGGAGAGATGATTTCGTAATCAGTGGACATAATTGAGCAAATCAACAGGTTGGTCAATAATATGTTCTATACGTTCCTCCACCAGCCTCTCACGCGGCACAAATCCCCACGAACAGGCGACGAAAGGCAACCCTGCATTGCGTGCGGTGTCACGGTCAACGAGGCTGTCGCCGAGGTACAAAACAGACCGTCCTTCGGACTGATAGACCGTTTCACTGACAGACCGTTTCACTGATAGACCGGCCTTGCCTGAAAGATCTCTTAGGATGTCAAAAACTATCTGCGGGTCGGGTTTGCGGTTCACTCCCTCTCGTTCGCCGAAGATCACATCAAATATACCGGGGAAGACATGATTGACGATCTGCTCGGTAGCCGCCTGATACTTGTTGCTGGCGACGGCTAACAGATGTCCCTGCTCCTTGAGCGTTGCCAGCAGTTCGGGTATTCCTGCGTAAGGACGTGTGAAGTCGCAGTTATGCTCATCGTAATAGGGCACGAAGAATTCGCGGACGCGCAGAATCGTTTCTTCCGTTCGCACGGCTTCCGGCAATGCACGGCGGATCAGATTGTTGATACCATTGCCCACCATAGCCGGATACGCCTCAATCGGATGCACGGGATAGCCGGCAAGTTGCAGTGCATGGTTGCACGCATAGCCCAGATCATCAATCGTGTTGAGCAACGTTCCGTCGAGATCAAAGATTATAACCATGGGATTTACGATTTAGAGATTTACTATTTACGATTTTTCTTATTGGGTTTTGTCTGCCATCAGGGCTCGTGCTATTTGCTCATCGGAGTGCTGACTTATACAAAACCG
>CALZOG010000120.1 GCA_945827635.1 uncultured Bacteroidales bacterium | reverse complement strand
GGTCTAAACTATCGCCAATAAGGCGATTGTTAATGTCGTAAACATAAGAACAGGCATCTGTAGATCAAGGTCATGACCGTCGTGACGGAAGATGTACCACACATGCCAGATGATAACAGGCAACGTGCAGAGCACCCAGTACTTGCCGATGCACACAAACAACACGTAGCAGATTAGCAGCAACATAGCGTGATAAATCTTGCCTGCTGTCTTGCCCAAACGTGAAGCCAGCGTTCGCTTGCCGTGCTTGAGGTCGTTATCCATGTCGCGCACATTGTTCAGATTGAGCACACCTACGTTCGGCAGCGCAATAGCCACAGCCGCCAGTACAGCCTCGGCGGTCAGAGTCTGCGTCTGCAGATAGAAACTGCCCATCGTACTCAGCAGCCCGAAGAACAGGAACACGCCCAAGTCGCCCCAACCTTTGTAGCCGTAGTTATGTTTGCCCAGAGTGTATGTCATTGCGCCAACGATAGCCAATGCGCCTAACGCCAGAAACGCCAGACTCTGCATGCTCAGCAACGTGCCAAAGGCGGTCAGCACAAGCGCCGTGCCAAACACCATGCTCAGGAAGACAAACAGAATGATCATCCGCCGCATCTCCTGTGCAGTGATCGTTCCTGCCTGCATGCCGTAGGCTGCCCTGCCATGCTGGTCGCTGTCTGTGCCACGCTGCGCATCGCCGTACTCGTTCGACAGATTGCTCAGAATCTGCAAACTGAGTGTAGTCAGGATAGCCCAAGCGAACACATACCAGTCGATAGTCGATAGCCGATAGTCATAAGCCAAACCCGAACCGAGGATGATCCCCGACATCGACAACGGCAACGTACGCAAACGCAGTGAAACAATATACTTATTCATCTTAACCCTTGAACACAAAATAAACCGCCAAAATCATCAGAAAAGCAGCCATCACATGATTCCACTTCACCTGCATGTGAAACGCCACCACCGAGAACACGATGAACACCGACAGGGTTATCACCTCCTGAATGATCTTGAGTTGCATGAGGTTGAACGGCCCGCCGTTGCCCAGGAATCCCATTCGGTTAGCCGGCACCTGCAGGCAATATTCGAAGAACGCTATGCCCCAACTCAGCAATATAACGCCTATGAGCGGCAAGTGCTGAAACCACTTCATCTCCGCCAACTTCAGATGTCCGTACCAAGCAAGCGTCATGAAGATGTTAGAGCATACAAGCAACAGGATTGTATAGACCGATTTCATGATTTACTATTTGGTCATTTACTATTTACCATTTATTGGTCATTCACCATTTATTTGGCAGCCTTCTGCTGTTCGATGCTTTGGTGGGCGTTCTTCTCCAGACGGGCAATCTCGCGTTGGATATTGGCAGGAATCTTCTCGCCGTCGCGCTCCACGCACTCGTGGCACTTCATATCCTTGCTGTACATACGTCCTACGCAGTAGTTCGAGCGGTTGCAGCCGGCATGATAATGCGGGTTAGCCTGGACATGATTGACGAAATCCGGATCCTTGATCAGCACATGTGCTATCTGGAACAGTTCGAACCCTTCGTCGATGATCTGTTGGCAGTTGTCACCGGACTGTACACCGCCTACATAGATCAGCGGCACATCCTTGATAGCCTCTTGGAATCGTTTGGCTTGCGGCATGAAGTACAACTCCTTGAACGGCACGGTAGGTGTCATTATATCACCTACAAACGGGATGTTCAGCGCCGCCTTGAGCCACCAGAGCGTCTTCATAGGCATGTAGTGCGACAAGGTCTTGATAGGCATAGCGCCGCCAAGTATGGTCATCGGCGAACGGCTGACCGTGCCGCCTGATAGAACAATGCCGTGCACCTTGTGCTTGGCAATCTCCTGCGCGATACGTATGCCCTCGTTGATATCCGAACCGCGCCAGCAGTCGTCCCACATGTTCGTCTTGACGATAACTGCCATATCATCCTTGGCATGCAGCATAACCTCGTCCAGCACCTCGTTCATAAACCGCACGCGGTTCTCAAAACTACCGCCGTACTCGTCGTGGCGGTGGTTCGTACGCGGGCTGATGAACTGCGAGATCAGATAGGCGTGCCCGACATGAATCTCCACGCAGTCGAACCCTGCCTCACGGCAAAAGTCCACAGCCTCGCCGAACTTCTTTACCAGTGCCTTGATCTCGCTGACCTTCAGGCGTCGGTGGATAGTCGGGCTGTACAGGTTAAAGCCGTTGGACGCACTCACCGGCATACAATGGCAGGTGGAGAAGTGCGTCATGTTGCCGCAATGCCCGAGTTGGATGCTCGCCTTGGCTCCCTCGGCATGCACGGCATCGGTCAGTTTCCTTAGTCCCGGTAATGCTTCCGGGCGAACATACAGTTGGCCGTCGAACGAAACGCCGCTCAGGTCAACCGCACAATAGGCTACAGTGGTCATACCTACTCCGCCGTGCGCAACGCTAACGTGGTAGTCGTGTAACATCTGTGACGGCACATTGCCGGTACACATATTCTCGAAGGCTGCGGAACGAATGAATCTGTTCCGCAGCGTAATGGGACCCAATTGATAGGGTGTAAACAGTTTATTTTCTTTCATTATAAGTCTTTATTTTCTCAGCGCAGCATTCTGTACTCTGTCAGCGCAGCGGTCTGTACTCTGTCAGCGCAGCGGTCTGTACTCTGTCAGCGCAGCGGTCTGTACTC
>CALZOG010000119.1 GCA_945827635.1 uncultured Bacteroidales bacterium | reverse complement strand
GGCAGGAATAACACATAATCCCTGGCCTGATACATTGTAAGCTGCAAGGCTGATCCACATCCGACCGTGTCCCTGATTGGTTCCAGGTTGTTGTATGTATGGTAACAAAATTACGCTAATAGTTGAGAAAATAGCGTAAATATTTGCAAATATCATTTTTTTTTTGTAACTTTGTGGCGTTAATGTGTGTGCGCCCAAGTGCGTGAAATTCAGAAATGACAACAACGTAAACTATAAAATGTAATTATATGGAATTTAAGTATGCACCTATGTTCCAACTCGGCAAGGACGAGACGGAATACTACCTGCTCACCAAAGATCATGTCAGTGTGAGCGAGTTTGAAGGTCACCCCATCCTGAAGGTTGATGCAGATGGTCTGACTATGATGGCTCAACAGGCGTTTCACGACGTAAGTTTTATGCTGCGCCGTACGCACAACGAGCAAGTAGCAAAGATTCTGCGTGATCCGGAAGCAAGTGCCAACGATAAGTATGTGGCTCTGACATTCCTTCGTAATGCAGAGGTTGCTGCCAAAGGAGAACTGCCATTGTGCCAGGATACGGGTACTGCTATCATTCACGGTGAGAAAGGCCAGCAGGTATGGACAGGTTTCTGCGATGAAGAAGCATTGAGTCGCGGCGTGTTCAACACCTATACGGAGTGCAACCTGCGTTATAGTCAGAACGCTCCGCTGGATATGTACAACGAGGTAAACACCAAGTGCAATCTGCCGGCACAGATAGATATAGAGGCTACCCATGGGATGGAGTATAATTTCCTGTGCGTAACCAAAGGCGGCGGTAGTGCCAATAAGACCTATCTGTATCAGGAGACCAAAGCACGCATCCAGAACGAAGGTACGCTTATTCCGTTCCTGGTTGAGAAGATGAAGAGCCTGGGTACTGCAGCCTGTCCGCCGTATCACATCGCTATTGTCATTGGCGGCACATCAGCGGAGAAGAATCTGCTGACAGTCAAACTTGCTTCAACGCACTACTACGACAGTCTGCCTACCACAGGCGACGAGACGGGTCGTGCGTTCCGCGATATTGAGCTTGAGAAACGCTTGCTGCAAGAGGCTTACAAGATTGGTCTGGGTGCACAGTTCGGCGGCAAGTACATGGCGCATGACGTGCGCGTTGTCCGTCTGCCGCGTCATGGCGCAAGCTGCCCGATTGGCTTGGGCGTGTCGTGCTCAGCGGACCGCAATATCAAGTGCAAGATCAACAAGGACGGTATATGGATTGAGAAGATGGATAACAATCCCGCATCGCTCATACCTGCCGAACTGCGCAATGCCGGCGAGGGTGATGCGGTACGCATTGACCTTAATCAGCCGATGGCTGACGTTTGCAAAATATTGACAAAATATCCGATTGGTACACGTCTGAGCCTGAACGGCACAATCATCGTCGGTCGCGATATAGCACACGCCAAGATCAAAGCCCGTCTGGATGCAGGTGAACCGATGCCTGAGTATCTGAAGAACCATCCTATCTATTATGCCGGTCCTGCTAAGACGCCTGCAGGCATGGCTTGCGGTTCGATGGGTCCGACTACAGCCGGGCGTATGGATCCGTACGTTGATGAGTTCCAGGATCATGGCGGAAGTCTGATCATGCTTGCCAAGGGCAACCGCTCGATTGATGTGACCAACGCATGTCAAAAGCACGGAGGATTCTATCTCGGTTCGATTGGCGGTCCTGCCGCTATTCTTGCGCAAGAGAATATCAAAGCCATCGAGTGCGTGGAGTATCCCGAGTTAGGCATGGAAGCTATCTGGAAGATTGAGGTGGAGAACTTCCCTGCATTCATCCTTGTAGACGATAAAGGTAATGATTTCTTCAAGCAACTGAAACCTTGTACGGGTTGTACAATTATCAAATAATTGATGAGAGAAGAAAGTTGGTTCAGGCGCATACGCCACAAGAGGCGCTTGACGCTGATTGACGATGACACGCTGCGTGAGTTCTGGCACATTCATGTGTCGGGACTCGGCGTGTTCACCGTGGTGTTTCTGATGTTTCTGCTTACTATCGGTATATTGTCGTTGCTGATTGTATATACGCCTGTCCGGAATTTTCTGCCGGGCTACTCGGCGAGCCTGAGACAGGAGATTATTGAAGAGTCAATGCGTATTGACTCGTTGCAACACACCATGGATCTGCAGACGCAGTATATCAGCATCGTGCGCGATGTCGTGGCGGGCGAAGTCAAGAGTGATACAGTGGTCAGCCTTGACTCACTGCAGATAATCATGCAGGAGCAGTTGCTGGAAGCAAAGAACGAAGCCACAGAGGCATTTCTTGCCGAATATGAGTCGCGCGAACGGGATAACCTGTTGCTGTTCGATGCGCCTGCCAGTACGCCGGTATTCTCTCTTTATACTCCTGCACACGGTGTGATTATTAATACGTATGCTCCTCAAGAAGGCAGGCATGGTGTGACCATCCAGACGCCTAACAAAGAAAACGTCTGCGCCACACTGGATGGCACAATCGTATATGTGGATGCCGAGGAAAACGAGACATTTACCGTCATGGCTTTGCACAGAACCTATCTGTCGGTGTATAGAAACGTGGGACGCGTGCTGTGCAAGGTAGGTGATGCCGTACAGACGGGGCAAACCATAGCTGTCGTTCAGGACGGGACACCGTTCGTATTCGAGTTGTGGAAGCAGGGACAGGAGATTAACCCCGAAGAAATAATAGCTTTTTAATAGACTGCACCTCTGGTGCTCAAAGAAAAAAAGGACCGTTTTACTGAAAGAACAAAGATGGATTAGACTTGTATC
>CALZOG010000118.1 GCA_945827635.1 uncultured Bacteroidales bacterium | reverse complement strand
CGTATACAGGAGATCATTGATTGTGCAATAGCAATGATCGGTTATGTGCTGTTTGCACTTGCGCTTACATCTTGCCGTACCGCTGCACCGCTCGTCAGCGTTCCGCGCAACGACAGCATGGTTATCCGTGACCGCTTTGTGCGTGATAGCATGATTGTCCGCGACAGCATAGTTGTGCGCCTAAAGAGTGACACGGTTGTGATTGACCGCTGGCATAACTCATGGCGCGATAGAATAGTTGCCACCACCGACACCGTTTACAAAGATAAGCTTGTAACGGTGCGTCTTCCTCCCGAACGTTACGTCCCTTGGCTCTACCGCGTAGCTCTGTACGTCTGTATAGCCTTGGTGCTCTACATAATTATACGCGTGGGCGTGCGATTTAGTTGAGTGTTGAGTGTTGAGTGTTGAGTGTTTAGTGTTGAGGGAAACGCAAAAGCAGCCGAGTCGTAAGACCCGGCTGCTATGTTTGTGCCTGTAGGCAAACGTATATGGCGGTTAGTATGCCTTGATGTAATCGATGGCTTTCTCCATTGCGCCCTCGTAGCCTGCCTCTGCCTGCGTGATGGTTTTGGTGGGAGATACCCCCTCGCCCTCCAGCACACGCTGCTCGCCTACAAACCGCGTCTGCATACTCGAGGTAAAGACGTAATGGTTGCCGTGGATACTGCCGAACTCTCCGTCGTGGAAGATAGTAGGATACGACACCGACTGACCATGTGCACCGAACGTGCGCTCGCCGATCATACGGCCCGTGGGCAACATCTTGATCACCCCGGCAGAGAGCTCCGCCATGCTGATACTGAACGCGTTGGCGAGTACCACATACGGGATATTCGCCTTAGCCAGGTCGCGCCGGTTGGGGATAGCGCTCGTGTCAACCACCGCAGGGATCCACTCCGTATATTCGTAGCGACCCAAACCCTCCTTGTAGCGCCGGTCGGCGTAATGCATCGGCTCGCTGATGAACGAACCGACCACAATATTCAGGTCATTCACCTTGCCGCCTTTGTTGCAGCGGTTGTCCAGAATGATTCCCAGCAGGTTGGAGTCGTTCAGGCACATATCGAGCCAAGCTCTCAGGTTGCTCACGTACTGCTTCTCCTCCTCGGTCTCACCTGTCTCGTTGATCAGTTCGCTGATATGGTAGGAGTTGAGCCAGAGGTAGGCAATCTTCTTGCCGTCCACGTCGCGCGTGCCGAAATAGTTCTCGTGCTCGCCGAACTTGCCCCAGTTGCCTCCGTCCAGCAGTCCGCTGCTGACATAACCGTTGACCGCATTCTTGATATCCTCGATCGTGTACGACTGCCCGGCGGTATATTCGCGGCGTTTGACCTCCTCCATTCCCGGCAGGAACGTGCACACAGTGCCGGTGTGGATGTCGCGCACCATGACTTGCATGTGGTGGTCGATGAGCGAGGATGTAGCCTCGGCATACAAGCCTACCAGCGTGGCGGAGTCGGGTAGGATACCGTTGGTCTTGTAGTTCTGATCCAGCTCCTCAAACTTAGGATGCATGCGGTAATAAACCTCGTCCCAATCGGTGGTGTCAACGCTCCAGAACACGTACTGGGTGTTCAGACCTTTCCACACCGCCTCAAACTGACCCGCGTAGGTCGTGTATGTCATGTTCAGCGGATCGCTCGGGTCGAAATATACATCACCCTTCGGACGGCAGCCTGCTACGGCAACTGCCAAACACGCAACAACTGCGATCCTGTATGTAAAATTCTGTATTCTCATAACTCTCAAACCTTCTTATCTCGCTTTGCTCGAACGATTGTTTCAAACCGTCAAATTTTCAAACCTTCAAACCTTCAAACTTTCAAACCTTCAAACCTTCAAACCGTCAAATTAGAACACGTATCTCGCCGACAGTCCGAACACCACGGTGTTGTGGTAGCGGTGGTCGTACATCAGCGGCTGCTGCCGGATCGTGTTGCTCATGCTGTAGTACAGTATGGTCTCCACGCCCAGGCGCAAGAACTGCCAGGGATCCCACGACACGCCCACGCCGCCTACCAGACCTCCATCGTAGCGGTTGTCGTCGGGCGTGAACTCGTAGGGTGCCTTGCGCGGATCAGGTGTCAGCAGGGTAGTGCGCTTGACCTCGCCGCCCGCCCAAAAGCCTGCATACGCACCGGTGAGTATATGGCAGCGCACCACATCACCGAACGTCCAATCAGCCATCACGGGCAACTGGATATAATGGTTGGTGTAATCGGAGTGAACATCGTGAGTCTGCAGGTAGGGCGCCATACGATGCATGGAGTGGTTCTTCTGCACAAACATCAGATCGGCACGCACGCTCAGCCAGTTGTACAACATATACGTGGTACTCACGCCCGCATAACCGCCCCAGCCGCCGCTGAAACTCATGTCGTAGGCATAACCCGCCTCGCGAGTCTGCCAGTTCATACTGCCGCCGCCAATCACGCCTACCGACCAGAAACCCATCTTGCTGTTGTTCTCCATGATGAAGTTGCGGCGGCTCCTGTACTGCGAACCGCGGCGACCCTTACGCGTCTTGCCGTACTCCACACCTATACGGCCAGAGCGAATCTCGTTGTGGCTCTGACCATACGCAGGCTGCAACTCACCCAAACCGAACAGCATGACAAATGCCGCCAAAAGACGGATTCCTGATGTGCGGACAATTGAAAAGATATGACTCATAATCCGTGTATTTCTGTAATCCACCGCAAAGGTACAAAAAAAATCCCACATTTGCAAATATATGTGAGATTTTTTTTCAATAAGTGGTTTTTTTGACCGGCTGCAAAGCACCCCACTGCATGTTATTTATGGGGACCCCGCAGCCTGACAGATCGCTGCGCTGACAGAAGAGAGACCGGCTGCGCCTGACAGAAGAGAGACCGGCTGC
>CALZOG010000117.1 GCA_945827635.1 uncultured Bacteroidales bacterium | reverse complement strand
GTTGCAAATGCACCGTGGGGCGCAACAAACGCGACAATAAATTATAACTATACGGAGGCTTAAAATGCAGATAATTAACCTCTATCGTGTAACACGCGCTGACGGTGGCATAACAGTAACGCCAAATAAACCTGACAGCTATGACGCAGTAATGTACCGCATAATTGCTGATGATGGCAAAGAAATTGTAAATGGTGATACTCGCACAATTTGCGCGGATGTAGAATCATCGGACGGATGGGCAGAAACCGAAATTAAGGAATCTACTGAAACCGAACTTGAAGATGCAATTGCAGCATTAAATCTGTTAGGAGTGGAGGCAAAGTAACATGGGCAAATGGTTAAACGGGGCGCGAGAAGTACGCGCGGCAATGGATGCAGCAGAACCGCAGCTTGTGTTTGAGTATACTGCCGTGCCGGAGCAGGAACAGAGCGAATATTACGATATGCAATCCGCGCTTGAATTGCTTGGCGTAGTGCCGGAGGTTGACAATGCCTAACATACAAATCAATATCAAAGAGAAAGTAGCCAGAGGCGACGGCACCATTATTGTCTGCGACAACTCTGACTACGTTGCCCATTTCGACTTTGACGCGGAATGGGATGCGTATGACACAAAGACGGCGCGTTTTGTGTACGGCGGCAAATATACCGATGTGGTGTTCAGCGGCAACGAGTGCGCCGTGCCGGTTATGCAGGATACACGCGCCGTAACGGTTGGCGTATTTGCGGGTGATTTGCATACCACGACCCCGGCGTATTTTATGTGCCTGCCGTCCATCCTGTGCGGCGGCGGCGCGCCTGCTGACCCTACGCCAGATGTGTACAATCAGCTTATGGAGCTGTTAAATGCTATTTCGCTTGGCGGCAACCCCGCGACCACAGAAACCCTCGGCCTCATAAAAGTGGGTGAAAACCTGAAAATCACGGCAGAAGGTGTGCTGTCCGTGGATACCGCGACAGAGGTTGAGCAGGACAACACAAAGCCGATCACGAGCGCGGCGGTGCATGTGGAAATTGGGAACATTGATGTTCTCTTGAAAACAATTTGATAGGGGGATTCCAATATGAGCATTGCAACTGAACTTACACGCATCCAAACCGACCGAAATACAATCCGTGCAAAACTCGTTGAACTCGGCATGGCAACGAGCACCGATAACCTGACCAGACTGGCGGCAGCCATTGAATCTCTTGTCAACCAAGGCGCGGTATCCGTTGAGATTCTTGAGGGCACGACTTACACGATTCCAGCCGGTTATCATAACGGAAGCGGCGTTGTAAAAGCCATGACCGATACCGCAGGAGAAGCCGAGAAGTACAAAACTCAAGCGAAAACTGCAACACCTACAAAGAAACAGCAGAGTATTACGCCGGATACAGGATACTACGCTTTGAGCAGCGTAACTGTTGCGGCAATACCCGACGCTTATCAAGATGTTTCATCCGTGGACGCAACAGCCGGTGATGTGCTGACGGGTAAGATTTTCGTGGCTTCTGATGGTGCTGTCACAGCCGGCACGATGGTAAATAACGGTGCTGTCTCCCAAACTCTTGACGGTACTACCATTAGCTACACAATCCCGAAAGGCTATCATAGCGGTTCTGGCACGGTAAAAATCGTACTGGAGACAAAGACTGTCACGCCGACAAAGAGCGCACAGGATGTCACGCCCACTTCCGGCAAAGTGCTTAGTAAAGTGACCGTTGCCGCTATCCCCGACCAGTATGTAGATACATCCGACGCAAACGCGGTGTCAAGCGACATTCTCGCTGGAAAGACCGCATATGTAGGCACGGCAAAGGTGACTGGTACAATGGCAAACAACGGAGACACGAGCGGCACGATTGACGGCCTTACCACTACCAGTATGACGATTCCGGCGGGCTATACTTCCGGCGGTACTGTCAGCTTGACAAGCGATATTGAGGAAGCCCTCGTATCCATCTGAGGCGCGCCATGTGGACTGTTTATATGCACCGATCCCCAAGTGGTAAAGTCTATATCGGTCTGGCTGGGAGAAAGCCGCAACATAGATGGGGAGCTGATGGAAAATATTACAAAACGCAACCGTTCTACTATGCTATCAGAAAATATGGGTGGGATAATATCGAGCATATTATCCTGTCCACTACTGAAAGCTTAGAGGAAGCAAGAGAGTTGGAAAAGCGGTATATCGCCGAGTACGATGCAACTAATCCAGAGCATGGGTACAATTTTTGCACTGGCGGAGAAATAAACGATGCAAGGCGTGGCCAGTCACCAAGCGCAGAAACGCGGAAAAAGCAAAGTGAAAAAATGCGAGGTGAACGCAATCCCAATTACGGCAAGCCACTCAGCGAACAGCACAAGCAAAGACTCAGAGAGTACCGCACAGGCAGGAAACTGAGTGAAGAAACCAAACGAAAGATTGGGGAAAATGAGCGTGGTGCGAATAACGCAAACGCAAAAGCTGTTTTACAATTTGAGCGCAACGGCACATTCCTTCGCGAATGGGATTGTATGTCTGATGCCGCCGAAGCCTTGTGTGGAAAAAGAAAAGGTTCTTGTAATATTGCTTCGTGTTGCGCTGGAAAAATTGCTTCTGCCTACGGCTATAATTGGAAGTATAAGGAGGTGCGCATATGAGCGTACAAAGCGAGATAACGCGCATAGAAAGCGCAAAGACCGCGATTGCAACCGCAATCGCGGGCAAAGGCGTAACAGTGCCCGATGGCACACTGCTTGACGGTATGGCAAGTCTGATTGAGAGCATTGAAGCTGGTGGCGGGGGTGAATATATTGTCGAAGAGGGACAATTTGTTCCTACTGAAAACGTTAAAAGTTACGGAAGTATAGAACATTCACTAGGGGTTGCACCATTCTTTTATGTTATTTTTCTCTCTGAATCTTCCAGTATGAATACAAATATAAGCATTAGCACAGTTATTTTAAATTGTTGTTATGTTGGTGGAAGCTCCTATCGTGTTGGGAAGCATTTAAACGATGGTTCATACAATGCAAGGTTCGATCATATTCCTGTTTCATCGAATCACGCGACTACTGAAAAATACATTTATGCAAATGCTCTTACAGTGAACAGTTCACAATTTTTTTATATTGCAGGAAAAACATACAAATGGATTGCTATTGGAAGGAGTTCCTGATTTAGCTATGAGATATTACGCACAATATAATGATTCAGGCAAGCTCATCGCCATCGGTACAGGCTCCAGCGGCGGCACCGAAATCACCGAAGCGGAATACAATACCCTGCTTGCGGAGATACGCG
>CALZOG010000116.1 GCA_945827635.1 uncultured Bacteroidales bacterium | reverse complement strand
GTAATATAATGTAACATAATTATAAAAATTTAGTTAAAAAATAACGAAGTATTGTATTTACAATTGGGGTATTTAGTTGTTTGCAGTCATAGCGCCAATCGGTATGTGCAGACGCCAACGAGTCCCGGGTAACTTGAGCAAACAAGTATGACGGAAGCAACAGCAGTATAAGCAGCCAATACTTACGCAAGATAATCTACGCGATAGTGGTCAGTGGGAGAATCAGGTTTTTCTTCATCAGTAGGCACGTCCTGGCAAATAACCTTCACCGTTCCGTCCTGCAGCAGATACTTTTCACCCGTAGCAGGACAAACGGCTCGTCCGTCAGCATCGAACTGTAACTTCTCGCCATGACGGCTCACCCAGCCAATGCGCCGTGCAGGATTGCCAACCATCAACGCGAACGGCAGTACATCCTTGGTCACCACACTACCGGCACCTATCAGGCAATATTCGCCCAACGTATGTCCGCACACAATAGTAGCATTGGCGCCTACCGAGCAACCGCGTTTCAGTACAGTAGGTTTGTACTCGTCCTTGCGCGAAACGGCAGCACGGGGATTGATCACATTGGTGAACACCATACTCGGGCCAAGGAACACATCATCCTCGCAACGCACGCCTGTATAGACGCTCACGTTGTTCTGAATCTTACAATTGTCACCCAACACTACGTCGGGGGATATTACAACATTCTGACCAATGTTGCAGTTCTTGCCGATTACACAACCACTCATAACATGGCTGAAGTGCCATATCTTAGTGCCATTGCCGATTCGTGCCCCCTCGTCAATATAGGAGGACTCGTGTACAAAACCATTTTCCATAACTATTGATATCAAAAGAACGCCTTGAATATATCGTTGCCGTTAGCATAGATAAGCAATGCGATAAGCAGCCAGAAGCCGATATTGTTAATCTTCTCCAACCACTTGTCAGGTAATTGCTTGCCAGTGATCATTTCCAATAGCAGGAGCAACACATAGCCGCCGTCCAATGCAGGGATAGGCAAGAAGTTCATGAACGCCAGAATCAGTGACAGGAAAGCTGTCATGTGCCAGAACGAATACCAATCCCATGCTGAGGGGAACATATTCTTGATTGCGCCGAATCCGCCAAGCGACTCAGCGCCCTCCTTGGTAAACACGAGCCGGAACTGATGGACGTAGGATGCCAACAAATTCCAGCCGTACTGAATACCGGCTGGGATAGACTCCCAGAATCCGTAATCTTTATGATCCGGCTCATAGAAGGCTGTTACGGGCTTCATATATACTCCCATTGTAGCATGATCGCCAATGAACAAGCGCGACTCATCATAACTGCCATTGCGATAGTAACCTACCGTGATGCTGTCGCAGGGATGTGCTGCCAAAGCATTTTGCACCATCGCCACGCATGGGGTGGGTTCGCCATTGATGCTGATAATGCTGTCACCGCTCTGTATTCCGCCAAAGTAAGCTGCATGATTAACCATAACGGAATCTACGACAAACGGCACATAATAACTGAGCAATACATAGCGACGTTTGGTATATGTCTTGTCCTGCCGCGCCTTAGCACGTTCGATGCGGTCATAATCGTTGGAGATGGCCAAGAATCGAGTACCGAGATCTTCCGACATTGTCAGATTCAGCATTTCACCATCACGAAGCACAACTACATCGCGTCTGCCTTCGATGATGAGTGCCTCCACCACATCTGCCAGATACTCAGGTTCTTCGCCATCAATACTGACAATCTTATCCTGCTGGTGGAAACCCTCATCCAACAATACTTGCGAGTAATATAATCCGCCATCAATCTTACTCAACGGCAACGAATCTTCCCCCCAATGGTATAACATGACGCCAAACATAAGCAGGGCGGCAACGAAGTTCACCAATATACCTCCAAGGATAATCAGCAGTCGTTGCCAGGCCTTCTTACTGCGAAACTCCCATGGTTGCGGTTCGCTGGGTAGGTCGGTAGCGGCTTTCGTCTCATCCACCATACCGGCAATAGAGCAGTAACCGCCAAATGGTACCCAACCTATACCCCACTCCGTGTTGTCGGGATCACGACGCCAGTCACCTTCAGGCAGAGCGTTGATTTCTTCGTCGGTCATCGGACGATAAAGGACGTTGCCCTTGTCATCTTTCTTCGGTTGGTTGGTAAGCGGATCTATCTGTTCGGTGATAGCAGGTTCAACGTTCGGAGCAAAGAATGCAAAACGCCACTTGCCGTCCACCTTCTTCATGCGGAAAAGCGAGAAGCGGGGATTGAAGAACATGTAGAACTTCTCCACACGCACCTTGAACAGACGCGCAAACGTGAAGTGTCCCAACTCATGTATTACTACCAGAAAACTTAATGCTATCAGTAATTGTATCCACTGTATTGCAGCCATAATTGATTGTCATATTGTCGCTATGCGACGTTAAATAGTTAAAATTGTTTTGTTTGCGACAAAACGTTAATAGGTTAATTGAGTAAAGCATCCACAAATATACGCGTTTCGGCATCCGTGCGCACATAATCGTCGTATGTCGGCTTGGCAATGAAAGGCATATCCTCCATTGCGCGGCTGATAAGTTCGGACATTTGCAGGAAGCGGCATTTATGCTCGCGGAAAGCAAGGTTCACCACTTCGTTAGCAGCATTGAGCACACAAGGTGCTGTACCGCCAAGGTTCGTAGCTTTGTAGGCAAGACCGAGGTTAGGGAAACGTGCCAGATCCGGTTTGTCGAACGTGAGTGCACCAAGTGCTGCCAGATCAGCACGCGGGAAGTTCGATGCGATACGCTCGGGATAGGTCAGTGCCAGTTGTATAGGCACGCGCATATCCGGTGCGCCGAGTTGCGCCTTGATTGCGCCGTCCACGAACTGAACGGCTGAATGTACTATCGACTGCGGATGAATCAGCACCTCTATCTTCTCTACCGGCACGCCGAACAGCCACTTGGCCTCAATGACCTCAAAGCCCTTGTTCATCATTGATGCAGAGTCAATGGTAATCTTCGCACCCATGTTCCAGTTCGGGTGTTGCAGTGCCTGCTCCGGTGTAACAGTTTCCATCTGCTCCAAAGTGAAGTTACGGAACGGACCACCGGAAGCTGTAAGCAGAATCTTCTCTATCTCCGCCTGTTCTCCTATCAGCGACTGGAAGATTGCCGAGTGCTCGCTATCAACGGGCAAGATCGGAGTATGGTGCTTCTGCGCCATTTCGCAAATCAGTTCACCGGCAACCACCAAGGTCTCTTTGTTGGCAAGAGCGATGGTCTTTCCGGCTTTGATGGCCTCTATAGTCGGACGCAAACCGGCATAGCCGACCATAGCAGCCACTACTATATCTATCGGCGCGAAAGTTACCATCTCCGCGATAGCATCAGCACCTGCCCACACCTTGCATGACTCGTCCTTCAGAGCTTCTCTCAGAGTTGGAAACAATGCTTCATCAGCAATGCACACCACTTCGGGATGAAACTCTTTGGCTTGACTAATCAACAGATCTACCGATCGGTTCGCACAAATAGCATACACTCCAAATCGTTCGGGATTGTTCCGAACAATATCCAACGTCTGTGTACCTATACTGCCGGTACTGCCTAATATTGCTAATTGTTTCATTTTATTTAGTCAAAAGACCGTGCTCCGCACTCAAAGACAAATGATACAAGTCTAATCCATCTTTGTTCTTTCAGTAAAACGGTCCTTTTTTTCTTTTATCACCAGATGTGCATTCTATTAAAAAGCTATTATTTCTTCGGGGCTATTCTCCTGTCCCTGTTTCCACAACTCGATTACGAACGTTGTCTCG
>CALZOG010000115.1 GCA_945827635.1 uncultured Bacteroidales bacterium | reverse complement strand
CTCTTCTGTCAGCGCAGCGGTCTCTCTTCTGTCAGGCGAAGCCGGTCTCTCTTCTCTTACTCTGTTACCGTCCAATTGATTGTTACGGTGAACTTCGGTTTGGCGGGATCGTTGCTGATGATCGTCAGTTGACGGCTGTAGTTGCCGGCAGCGAGACCTGCGGTCTGCACCTCGAGTTTGAGTTGTGCAGTCTTGCCGTTCTTCAGTTCGTTCTTGCTGATGGTGGCACGCACCTCCTTGCTGTTGTTCAGCACGCGGCGCACTTTCAGCGGGTCGGCACCTACGTTAGTCAGGCTGACAGTACGTTTGCCTACCTTGCCGGCGGCAATAGCGCCCATGTTCACCGTGGCAGCGGCATCCAGGATTGGAGCGTTGCGGTGATCCTCCGGAGTCAGACGGCTGAAATCTTCATCTACGTCAGCGCGCACGATGATCTTGAATGCGTCGCTGTTGTCCTGCTTGCCGTTCACTACCATCAGGAACGAGCCTTCAACAGGACCGTAGATATTGGCGTTCTCGGTGGTGAGTGCCATCTGAATCTTGCCTGTCTCGTTGGGTTTGACGGTAGCCAGTGTGACAACGGCGTCCAGGTACTTCTCCTGACCCTGGGCAGGCAGGATCGCTACTGTTATCTCGTGGTCGGTCTGGTTGGCGTACTCGATCTCGTAGGTCTTGGTGGTGTGGTCGTTCACCTTGCCCAGGTTCACCTCTTTCTGCTTGAGGCTCAACTCGCCCATCTTAACTGGGTAGTTGTCCACGGGCTTGGCGGGCTTGGGAATCACCTCACCCTTGATTGTCACGCGCTTGGTAGGCTCAGTGGCGTTGGAGGTGATCGTCACGGTCTTGGTGAATCGTCCCGGACGTCCGTTAGGGTTGTAGGTTACGGTTATCTCACCGGTCTGACCCGGCTCAATCGGCTGGCGCGGCCACTTAGGCGTGGTGCAACCGCAGCTGGCGCGCACGTTCGAGAGTACGAGAGGCTCCATGCCCTCGTTCTTGAAAGTGAAGATTGTTGTTACTTTGCCATCAGCTTCATTGATCTTGCCGAAGTCGTGGTCTGTCTTCTCAAATGTGATGACAGGTTGTTGTGCCATCATGGCTACGGCTGCCAGAGCCATCACCATACTTGCAAATACTTTTTTCATTTTAGTCAAATACTCGTTTTACGGATTGTATGTTATGCATTTTTTTGAGCGCATCCATCAGCTCATACAGTTCAGCTTTGTCGTACACGTACAGCACGAGCCGCGCGGTGAATACACCGTTGTTGGCGGTTATGTGCAGTTCGTTGATGTTGATATGGAAGTTGTCGGATATGACGCGCAGCATCTCGATTAGCAGGCCGAACTGGTCGATACCCTCTATCTCCATTTTCTCCTTGTACTGGCTCATTCGGTGCGTATCCCATGTGACGGAGTAGATCGATTTGCCGTAACTGGACTTGAGCCGTTCTGCCACGGGGCAGTTCATGTAGTGGACGTGCATCTTGCCTGTTGTGTCCTTGAACGCTATGGCTTCGTCACCCGGTATAGGTTTGCAGCAGTCCTCAAGGATAACATCCTTCAGGTTCTCATCGGTTAGTACGAGGTTGTGCCGCGACTTGTCTTTGCGCGTATCCATCGTCACGCTTTCCTCATCCTGCTCGCTGATTGCGGGCTGGCTGTTCTGCCTCCACGGGCGCAGACGCGACCAGAGACTCTGCTTCGGAGCAATGATATCTTTCAGTCCTTCGAGCTTGATAGCGTCCAGACCAATCTGCCTGAACAGCACGCTGCGTTTGGTCAGGTGGTAGTAGGTGAGCATCCGTTGTATGGCTCCGTCGTACTGCGTCTCGGGTATAGATAGCGAGCGCAGCGCGTCGTTCAGCCGCCGTTCGCCTACGCGCTCCTGCTGGCGTTCCTGCTTGCGGAAGAATGCGTTCAGCGCCGATTGCGCTTTGGCGGTAATCACGTAGTTGAGCCACTCGGGTTGCGGCTGCTGCTGTTGGGCGGTGAGCACCTCTACCTGGTCACCGGCGTGCAGGATATAATCGCTGCTCTTGAGCGTGTGGTTGACCTTGGCACCGATACAATGTTCGCCAAGTTCGGAGTGCAACTGATATGCCAGGTCAAGCACCGTTGCGCCCTGCGGCAGAGTCTGTATGTCGCCGCTCGGGGTAAAGACGAACACCTCCTTGGCGAACAGGTTCAGCTTGAACGTGTCAAGGAACGCCATGGCGTCGGGCGAGTCGCTCTTCAGCACCTCTTTGATGTCGCGCAGCCACTTGTCAAGTTCGGTCTCTTCCATCTCGCCGGACTTGTATTTCCAGTGTGCAGCCAGACCTTGCTCGGCGAGCTCGTGCATGCGTCGGGTGCGGATCTGTATCTCCACCCAGTCGCCGTTCTGACCCATGACGGTGATATGCAACGCTTCGTAGCCGTTGGCTTTCGGCGTGGATATCCAGTCGCGTATACGTTCGGGGTGCGGACGGTAGATCTCCGTGATGGCGGAGTAGATCATCCAGCACTGGTCTTTCTCGCTGAAGTTCGGGTGCGGCGTGAATACGATACGCACGGCAAGCAGGTCATACACATCATCGAAACTGATGTGCTTCGTGTTCATCTTCCGCCAGATGGAGTAGGGCGACTTGATACGTGCCGTGAGGTCGAATTCGTAGCCGAGCGACTTGAGTTTTTCGCGTATAGGTTGTGCAAACCGCTCGAAGTTCTCCATACGCGTCATGTTGTCGGCAGCTATGCGCTCCTGCAGTTCGGCGTAGGTGTTCGGGTGTTCGTAGCGGAACGCCAGGTTCTCCAGTTCGCTCTTGATGGAGCCTAATCCCAACCGGTGTGCCAGCGGCGCGTAGATATATTGCGTCTCGCCGGCAATCTTGTACTGCTTCTCTTTGGGCTGTGCCTCGAGCGTGCGCATGTTGTGCAAACGGTCGGCAATCTTGATGAGTACAACGCGTATGTCATCGCTCATCGTGAGCAGTAGCTTGCGGAAGTTCTCCGCCTGCTCGGATGCTTTGTCGCCGAACACTCCGCCGGAGATCTTTGTCAGTCCGTCCACTATCTGTGCAATCTTCGAGCCGAACAGGTTGTCGATATCCTCCACCGTATAATCGGTATCCTCCACCACGTCGTGCAGCAGTGCAGCGCTGATGGATGTGCTGCCCAGCCCGATCTCGCTCACCACGATCTTTGCCACAGCGAGCGGATGCATGATGTACGGCTCACCGCTGAGCCGGCGCACACCGTAGTGCGCCTTGTTGGCAAAGCGGAACGCCTGCTCGATGCGCTCGACGTGCTGGCGGTGTGATGTATGCGCGTACGCGTCTATTAAGGAGGCAAACTCCTGCTCGATCATCGCTGTTTCAGCCTGTGTGAATTCACTTCTTTTCATTGCGAAAATACGGGGTACACAAAAAGTGCTACAAAGTTACAAAAAAAAATGCACATTTGCAAGAGTTTTGTGATTTTTTTGAAAAATACCTTGTTTTTAGGCATATTTATTTGCAAATATCAAAAAAAAGTTGTAATTTTTGTCCAAAAAAATGCACCGACTGGGGAGCGAAGATCCGACCATAGATAATTTGCATCAGGGATAGTATATGTAGTATCCTGTGTCCGGCGCTTCCAACGCCGGGTCTTTTCTTTGCCTGTCTTTCGGCATCTGCCTGTTCTCCGGCATCCGTCTTTATTCCCCCGCATCCGTCTTTATTCCCCCGGCATGCGATGCCGGCATCCTAATTGTCGGTAGTTCTTAGCCCTAAAGGGCACGATCTGCTTCGCTGTATGGTTGACTGACTTTTCTTTTGGTCATCAATTTCCATCAATTATCCTCAATTAGGTTGCTCACAATGTTCGCAT
>CALZOG010000114.1 GCA_945827635.1 uncultured Bacteroidales bacterium | reverse complement strand
AGCGGATTTTAAAATTGTACAAGTTATGTTAGGCGCAATTATTGGTGATACTATTGGTAGTATCTATGAGTTCAACAACATTCACACTAAAGTGTTTCCGTTGTTTAGTAAGACCAGCACATTTACGGACGACAGTATTATGAGTATGGCTGTGGCTGAGTGGCTACTGACCGACGAACATCACACTCATTCCTCTCTCATCGAGATTATGGAGGAATACTACAAGGATTTTCCTAATCCGATGGGAGGTTACGGCGCACGTTTTGGTGTGTGGCTTGCTACTCCGACCGCAGAAAAGATGCCATACAACTCTTTTGGTAATGGCAGTGCGATGCGCGCTTCCGCTTGCGGATGGGTGGCAAAGAGCAAGGACGAGGCAATGCGGCTTGCGAAGATCTCTGCGGAAGTAACTCACAATCATTCGGAAGGTATCAAAGGAGCGCAGGCTGTTGCCGTTGGTGTGTATATGATGCGCCATGGTGCGCTCAAGTGCGATGTGGCTGATTGCCTGCAGAACGAATTGGGTTATACGTTTGATGAAGACTTGAAGGGTTTGCAGAGCACTTACTCCTTTGACGAAACATGTCAAGGAACCATTCCTGCTGCATTTACTGCTTTTGGCGAGTCTGCTGATTTTGAAGATGCCATCCGTAATGCGATCTCAATCGGCGGTGACAGCGACACCGTTGCTTGTATCACCGGTGCTTTTGCTGAAGCATTTTATAAGGTAATACCGGCTGATATCATATATGAGATGCGTAAACGATTGCCTTCCGATTGGTGGCATATCATCTGGCGTATCAAGGCATACGAGAACCATCGTGTGGCTCCTGATAATATAGATTTTTTGAAGTCCGAACAGATATTTGTCTTTGGTAGCAATAAAGAAGGGCAGCATTATGGCGGGGCAGCTGCTTATGCGTACAAGTGTTTCCATGCAGAATGGGGAGTTGGTGAAGGAATTACCGGCTTGTGCTATGCTCTCCCAACGATGGAAGGGTTGGACGAAATGGAAGAGGCTGTTGGTCGTTTCACGGAACATGCCTTGGCTGATCCGGATCATAACTACCTTGTAACTGCCGTCGGTTGCGGCATTGCTGGATACACACCTGAGGAAGTTGCTCCGATGTTTATGGAAGCAGCATCATTACCAAACGTCTATCTGCCGCAGTGCTTTTGGGATGAGTTAGATAAATTTTCTAAAGTAGTATAAGATATGTCAACGATACCTTCAAACAACTCTACATGCCCGAATAATCCGTGGTCGGATATCGGGTGGAATAAGACGATGTGTGATGCACCTGATGGTTATGATTGGTGGATTAAGGACGAAGTGAACGGACTGCATTTTGACGACACCAACGGTGCGCCCGAGAGTTCCCGGATATGACAAACCACCACCATGCCCTCGCCGATGCCGAGGCATGCGCAATAATTGCAAAACAAATTTTATGACATACGAAGAATACATAGCACTGCAACAACAAGCGATGGACGAGGAACAGCAGGACGATAGCTGTTTCTTGGAGTACCAGCCCGAAGGGCAGTTTGTAAGAGGGCATTAAAAGAAAATGATTATGAAAAAGACCATTCAAAACATAGCCGGCTATATGCTTGGAGGAGTGATGTTCGTTGTGTTGTTGCCAACGATTATGTGGCTGGTATCAGGCATGCCGGACATGGCGGTACATATCGGTGCGTTGCGTGCATCCCTGACAGGAGTGATGATGCTTGGCGGTCTAACGCTCAGCGTGTGGACGATTGTCTATATGAAGCGTCGCGGCAAAGGTAATCCGATGGACGCGTTCGGACATGAAGTAGCTCCGCGCACACAACATCTGATGACGGAAGGTCCTTACCGCATCAACCGCAATCCGATGCTGACAGGTACGCTGATATTACAAGCAACGTGTTAGTTATAAAGTAATTCCGTTTATTTTGTAAACGTTTGTATATGAATTTTCAACTCTTTGGCAAGAAACAAACCCCGACATTACTGCTCATTCCCGGTTTGGGCGTGTCATACGAGATATTCCTTCCGCTCATTCGTTTGGTGGAAGAGCGGTTCCGTATCATAGCCGTGGAGGTGGACGGTTTTACGCTTGGCAAGCACACACGCTTCACCTCTGTGGACGACCAAGCTTCGCAAATCATTGCCTATGTGCAAGCGCATTGCGACGGACATTTGGATTGCGCCTATGGTCTCTCGCTTGGCGGCAAAATCCTTTCGCGTATCTTGGAGCGAAATGTACTGACCATTGATCATGCCATCCTTGACGCGGCTCCTTTGCTGCCCTTGCCCAATTGGCTTGCCAATCCTCTGCGGCACTACGAAGCAATCAACGTCTGGACTTGCTACCACTGGACGGGATTTTGGAAAGCCGTCTTCCGCAACCACTATTTCAACGTGCTGCTGGACGAATGCAAGAAAACATGGCCGTGGGGTGGCAGACAGGCCGTCTTAGATGGCTACAAGTCCGTTTATACCAACAAGTTGGAATCCATCTCCGGCAATGACATCCATTTCTGGTATGGCACGAAAGAAGCGTTTGTCGCCAAGTCGCAAGCGAAACATCTGCTTTCGCTTTATCCTCAGGCACATGTCGAGATTTTCGAAGGCATGAACCATGGTCAGCTCCTTGTCGATCATCCGGAAGAGATAGTCCAACGAATCATTCAAATAATACAATGAAACGAAATCAAGATATTATCAGAAAGGCATCTGTTGCGGACATTCCGCGTCTCATGGACTTGCTGCATCAGGTGAATATGGTTCATCATCATTTGCGGCCGGAACTGTTCAAGCCCAATACCACCAAGTACAGCGAGCAGGAACTGGAAACGCTACTTGGTGACGAATCGAAACCTATCTTTGTGTATGATGACGGAGAGGTGCTTGGTTATGCGTTCTGCCAGATAACGCAAGTGAAAAACGACCGGTTGCTGCAAGACCGCAAGAGTTTGTATCTTGACGACTTGTGCGTGGACGAAACGGTGCGTGGCAGGCATATTGGAAGCGCTTTGTTTGAGTTCGTGCGCGA
Source organism: uncultured Bacteroidales bacterium (assembly GCA_945827635.1). Classification (GTDB taxonomy): domain Bacteria; phylum Bacteroidota; class Bacteroidia; order Bacteroidales; family Paludibacteraceae; genus Colicola. The sequence continues at coordinate 819 of CALZOG010000114.1, read as the reverse complement.
TTATGCCAAGTCAATAGGTTGTCATGCTGTCACACTCAACGTCTGGGCAGGCAACGACGCTGCCATGCAATTCTACCAAAGCAAGGGTATGCAACCACAGAAAACAGGAATGGAAATGGAGTTAAACAGAAAGAAATGACGATACAAGAAGCCATCCAAGTCCGCCATAGTGTGCGGCAGTACAAAGACACCGCCATCGAGGCGGAGAAATTAGCGCAACTGCAAGCGCTGATTGACGAATGCAACCACGAGGCAGGTGTGCATATCCAGTTAGTGACAAACGAACCGAACGCTTTCTCAGGCGGACTCGCCAAGTATGGCAAGTTCAGCGGCGTGAGCAATTATCTGGCGATGATTGGCAAGAAAGGTTCCGATGAAGCCATCGGTTATTGCGGCGAGAAGGTTGTGCTGCTGGCTCAGACGCTGGGCTTGAACTCCTGCTGGGTAGGGCTGACCTTCCGCAAGCAACCGGACAAGTACGAGATCCGCGAAGGCGAGGTGCTCAATAGTGTTATCGCCCTTGGCTATGGCGCGACGCAAGGCGTGCAACATCCGCAGAAGAAAAGTTTTGATGATGTAGCGAAGATTGCTACGACGGATGGCATTTGTCCGGATTGGTTTCGTGCGGGCATAGAGGCTGCTTTGCTTGCACCGACGGCTGTCAATCAGCAGAAGTTCCTCTTTGTGTTGCACGACAACAACCGCGTGGAGGCAAAACCGAACTATTTGCTTATCGGTAGCTACGTCCCCACCGACCTCGGCATAGTTAAGTACCATTTCGAGGTTGCCGCTGGTAAAGAGAATTTTGAATGGATAAAT
>CALZOG010000113.1 GCA_945827635.1 uncultured Bacteroidales bacterium | reverse complement strand
GATAATAAAAATATTTGGATTATACAAATAATAAAATTAAATACATAATGGAAAACGAACTGATTGAAAAAATCAAAACCGAAGCTACCGTTTACGGCAAAGCTCTGGGGAATGTAGGCAAACTGCGATTGATAGGAATAGTCAGCCGCGTGCTGGGATTGTTCCTGTTCATCTTCACGCTCGTACTTTGTGCTCTGGCGTTGTTTACGTTCGGAGCCGTAGCGGCTATCGACGCCATGTCGGCATTCATGCCGGTTTGGGCAGCTGCGCTAATCATCAGTAGTGCGTATGGCGTGCTGATCGTCATAGCAATTGTTTGCCGCAAAACGTTGTTTATCAATCCGTTCATCTCGCTTATGTCGAAGCAACTGATTTCCTCGCAAGAGCAGTTGGATATCGAGACGCTGAAAGCAGAGCATGAGGTGGAACTGCAAAACGTCAAATTGGAGACGCGTGTGGAGAACGCTACACGCGAACTGAACTCCTACATCAATCTCGCAACCCGTGTGTGGCGTTTGGTAGCGGGATTCTTCCGTAAACACAAGTAAGTTCTGTTGACCAATGACGAACCTCATAAGTGACCGCAAGGGTTGCTTGTGAGGTTTTTGTTGTGCATAAATGGTATGAAAAAACTAAAGTTTTTCATGTATTTGGCATAAAAATGATAAAATATGCAATAAAATTTGCAAAATTGGGATTTTTTTTGTAACTTTGTACGCTTTTTGGTTTTTTGTCAAAAAACGTATAGTATGAACAATAATGTTTGCCGTATAAGTATGGCTGCGAAACGTATATTTTTCAGTATGTTGCTCGGTGTGGCGATCAGCCTTCCGATGCATGCTTTTACCGTAGTTATTGATCCCGGTCACGGTGGCGATGACCCGGGTGCTATAGGTCGTATAGCCCGCGAGAAGATGCTGAACCTGAACGCTGCTCTGCAACTGGGCGAGATGATCAAGGAGGCTTACCCCGAAGTGGATGTTATCTTCACCCGCAAGACGGATGTGTTTATTCCGTTGCGTACCCGTGCAGATATTGCTAACAAGAACAAGGCTGACCTGTTTATCTCCATCCATGCCAATGCTTCCGACAACCGTAATGCTTCGGGTGCAGAGACGTTTGTGTTGGGAACAGATAGGATGGAGGACAACCTTGATATTGCCATGCGCGAGAATGCCGTAATCAAGTTGGAGTCTGATTATCAGAGTTCGTACGAAGGCTTTGATCCTAACAGTATCGATTCGTACATCATGTTCGACCTGTTGCAATCCGACTACATGAACCAGTCTCTGCAGTTTGCAACCATGGTTCAAAAGCAGTTTGTTGACAGCCTCATGCGTGGCGACCGTGGTGTGCGTCAGGCTGCATTCCTCGTGTTACTGCGTACGGCTTGTCCGTCCGTGTTGGTTGAGATGGGCTTTATCAGCAATCGTGACGAAGAGCGTTTCCTTGCCAGTGAGGAAGGCCGATTGGGTATAACGCGCTCGATCTTCCGCGCATTCTCGCAGTTCTATCGTCCCGGCAAGGCTATTCCAGCCTTGTCGTCGGATACAATAGTGCTGCCCGCCACTCCCGAACAACCGCTGATTGCTCAGCCCAAACCCAACAAGCCTGCCAAACCTTCAATTACATACAAAGTGCAGATATTCAGCACAAGATCGCTTATCAAGAAAGGTGACCCGACCTTCAAAGGACTGAAAGAATGCACCTACAAGAAAGATGGTGTCTGGTACAAATATATGTACGGCGAATGCAAGACCTACGAAGAAGCAAAGAAACTGCAACAGACGGTTAAGAAGAAGTTCCCGGACTGCGTCGTCGTGGCGTTCCAGGGCGATGAGCAGATTATGGTGAAACGTGCTATCGAGTTGCAAAAACAGGCAAAAACAAAATAATAGTCGAAAGACATAGCAAAACAGTATAAGAAAAAGATGAGTTTTAAGATTTCCAGAGAAGTGCGGGTGGGCCTGCTGGCTGCGTTGTGCTTGTTCCTGTTGTATTTTGGATTCAAGTTCCTGAAAGGTGTAAACATATTCAATCCGATACACTCCTATACGGGGCGGTTCGAACAAGCCAACGGCTTGGTGGAACAGGCTCCCGTCTATGTGCGCGGTTACAAGGTAGGGCAGGTGGAGACTATCACCTACGACTTTGCTCAAGACACGGCATTTACCGTTGTCGTCTCGCTCAACCGCGATATCCTTGTCACGGAAGGCAGCCTGATGCGTATTATTCCTGACGGATTGATGGGCGGCTCGGCGATAGAGGTCGTCATTCCTGCCGGAAAGGATCTGGCGGTCGTTCCTACACGTAGCGAACTGCCGACAAGCATTCAGCCGGCTCTAATGGACGAACTGAAAGGTACGTTGCTGGCGTCAATAGATAGTGCTCTAACTTCCGTGCGTGTACTGGTGGACAATGTGAACGGCCAACTGGAGGGCGACAAACTGAAGAATATTCTTGCCAATGCCGATGCCATGGTTGCTTCACTCAAGGTGTCTTCCGTCAAGCTCGAGCGGGTAATGGGGCACGATATACCTGCTGTCATGCAGCAAGTGGACAGTATCCTTGCGGATGTCAAGAAGTTGTCGGCTAACGTCTCCGAGGCGGATATAGCGGCTCTCGTGGCCCGCGCAGACTCGGCTATTGCGGACGTGAATGCTCTGATTCAAGCTGCCAATAGTACCAACGGCACAGTGGGCAAACTGCTGCACGACAACAGTCTATATGACAATATCAACGGCACTATCCAGACTGCCGACAGCCTGATGCAGGATATACGCGAACAGCCCAACTCGCTCATTTGGGGCAAAAAGAAAAAGAAGAAATAAACATTTTCCATTCAACAATACAGACTTTGATAATTTCCGGTAAAGATATAGCGGCGCAACTGCGTTCGGATATGCAGCAACAGGTTGAGGCAATGGCGGCTGAGTATGGCCGCACGCCATGTCTGGTGGTCATACAGGTTGGCAACGATCCTGCCTCTACCATCTATGTGCGTAACAAAATGCGTGCGGCTGAGTTCTGCCACATACGCTCGCAACACCTGCTGTTACCCGATTCGATTAGCGAACAGGATCTATGTGCACACATAGCCGAACTGAATGCAGACAACGATGTGGACGGCATACTGGTGCAACTGCCCTTGCCGCAACATATTGATGAAGAGCATGTTATACGCGCTATCTTGGCAGAGAAGGATGTCGATGGCTTTCATCCGGCGAATGCCGCACACCTCTGGCTGCATCAGCCGTTGGTAAAGAGCCACGTGGCATCTATCTACAATCCCGTTCCCGATTACGGTTGCACTATTCCTTGTACGCCCAAAGGCATTTTGTCCCTGCTGGCATCCACAGGCGTAGAACTGGATGGCAAACGTGCTGTCGTGGTCGGACGCTCGGATATAGTAGGCAAGCCGATGGCGAAACTGCTGATGGACAGACAATGTACCGTCACAGTTGCACACAGCCATACCCGCGACCTGCCTGCCGTATGCCGCGAGGCGGATATACTCATCGTGGCGGTTGGCAAACCCAAACTGATTACCAAGGACTGCATCAAACCCGGAGCCCTTGTTATTGATGTGGGTATCAACCGCCTGCCTGACGGGACCTTGTCGGGCGATGTGGATTTTGCGGAATGCAAGGATATAGCTGGCTTCATCACTCCCGTGCCAGGAGGCGTCGGACCGATGACTGTCACCATGCTGATGCAGAACACAATTGACTGCTTCCGAAGGCGTATGCTTCAAGGCAAAGAATAATCATAAATCATAAATTTGAAATCAAAAATTTGAAATCATAAATCCAATTATGGCAAACTCCAATGACATTGTGATCACCCCCAAAGATCAACTTCTGGCTATCGACTGGAAGGAGGTTTGGCGGTATCGGGATA
>CALZOG010000112.1 GCA_945827635.1 uncultured Bacteroidales bacterium | reverse complement strand
ACGGTCAATCGGTTACGGAAGAAAATAGGCACGTATCGTGAACATCTGAAGGCCAAGACAGGGTATGGATATTATTGGGAGAAATAGGAACTTCGGGCTGACGCTTTTTTTCGCTATCAGCGTGTTTTTTCTGGCGTACGTACTGGTGTTTGCCGTCTATCAGGCATACCGCGAACGCGAGTACAAAAAGGAACTGGCAGGCGTACGTGTAACGATCATCGACACGGACGGTGTGGTCCTCATGGACACGGAGAAAGACCCTCACACCATGCCGAACCACCTGCAACGGCATGAGGTGCAACAGGCGCTCCATGAGGGCTACGGATTCGACATTAGCCGAACCAGTGAGACGGACGGAGAGCGGTATTTCTATTCGGCGACATACTTCCCGGAATCCGGGCAGATCATCCGTTCTGCGATTCCGTATCCGGGCGAGAAGGCGGATGCGCCTATAACGAACAAAGGCTATATTGCTCTTTCGGTAATCATCTTTTTGCTGCTGTCGGCGATGTTATTTTTCTATACGCGACGTGTGGGGCGGCATGTGGACAGCACGATAGAAGATTACCGTCAACAAGTCCGCACGGCTGAAGAGGAGAAAATGCGGATCAAACATGCCCTGACCCAGAACACGGCGCACGAACTCAAGACACCTCTTGCCAGCATTAACGGTTATCTGGAGACGCTGGCTGCGCATCCGGATCTTTCTTTGGAACAACGGCAACAGTTTCTCGGAAAATGTATGTCGCAGGCGCAGCGGATGACCGCCTTGCTGAGCGACATGTCCACGCTCACGCGTCTGGATAACATGCAAACGGCGTTGACGGAAAAGCAAGCGGTGGATATGGTGGAAATTGCGCGGCAGGCTATAGAGGATGTGCGCCCAATGCTGGAGCAAAAACACATTGCCATCGCTTTGAACATGCCGCCGAAACTGCCTATGCTGGGCGATTATAATCTGCTATATACCGTTTACCGCAATATTCTCGATAATTCTATATTGTACAGCGGATGCACAAAGATTTCCGTCACCGGCAATACGCAGTATGAATTTGCAATTACGGATGATGGAACGGGCATAGATGAGAAGCATCTGCCGCATTTGTTTGAGCGCTTCTATCGCGTGGACAAAGGCCGTAGCCGTGACATGGGCGGCACGGGATTAGGCCTGGCAATCGTCAAAAACGCACTTTCCTTGCATGGCGGTATTTGTTCCGCAGAACTTACCAAACCTCATGGTTTAACCATCCGTTTCTCCATTCCTCAGAACTGACCGCACAAAGATACAATATTTTTTCGAGATATGCAAATAAAAGTGCCCTAATCAGGGCACACTGTATATAGCAACCGCTTGGCACTTATAGCGATATCAGTAAACTATAATCTGCGCCATCGTTCGCAATGCTGTGACCAGAATGGTCAGTTACAGCCACAACAGGCACCGTAAAATTGTCTTGACGCTCTGCAGGGCGATGGATAAAAAGCCCTATCAACAGACCCACAGCGGCGGCGGCAGGCGTTGCTATCCAGCCCCAGTAACGGGTGCGTTTTTGCGGAATAACAATCGTATCGGGAACAGAGAGATGGCTTTCCGATTGTCCGCGCATACGACGCGCAGAAGCAGCTAATTGGGATTCAAAAGTCTTATTCTTAGCCACATGGGCACGATTAATTTCATTATTCATAATCTTTCAGTTTTAGTCGTAGATAATTGGTCAGTGTATTGAGGCGCGATTTGACAGTGCCTTCCGGAATATCTATAATAGCGGCTATTTCCGGCACGGTTAACTCCTGCGTGAACCGAAGCTCAAACAACATTTGTTGCGCTTCATTGAGACGGGCGAGTTCTTGCTGTAAAGCACTATCAAATGTCGCTGCATCTAATTTCAGCGGAGTGCTGTCTTCTGCAATCGGCTCGTCTATCGGAAGCGAATCAAGATATTCTTGCTCATGCTTATTTTGCCGGTAGGTGTTCTTGCAAAGGTTGTAAGCGATTGTGAAAATCCATGAGCGGAAGGGCTGACCGTCCAAATAGTTCCACCGTGACGACCACACTTTCAGGAAGGTGTCTTGCATATGATCCAAAGCCTTTTCCGCGTCGCCGCCAAGCCGTCGGAAGAAGAATCCTTGTAGTAGCCGGGTATAGCGGCGATAGAGTTCCGCAAAGGCTTGCTCATCGTCCTTTCGACGGACACGCTCCATGAGCTGCCCGTCGGAAAGAGACTTATAATTAATGAAAAATGCTATCATGTCTTATCTCGTTTCACTCGAACGATTACTATTTGTCGCCCAATAGGTTAAAATACTTTTGCTTCTCTTCGTTTGACAGCGATGTCCTCACAACGGCTGCACTCAAATAGCGTGTCAGGCGGTTGGCGCGCAATGTATCACCTGCCTGCCTGTAACTCTTGACAACCGGCGCCAGCATGACCATATAGTTGAGCTGGATACGTTCGCTGCCTTTCCATTGCTCCTCGTTGACATAAAGCGGCTCTGTAAGATAGTCCATCCGATATTTTTCTTCCACGTTTCGCATCGCAACAGCCATGTTGTCGTAACTGTGCGTCGAATAACGGAACACCAAGCCTTCGTTGTATAGTTTCAGGCTCAGGCCGTTCTCTTTGGTCAGCGATTCGTGCGGAGAGAAATAAGCAGGGCGGCGGCTTTCTTTGATGATATGTTCCACGATATCCTGCAAATACACCTCGTTCCCATTCTCCATGGCAGCGTAATCTTTGTTGACTTCGAACGGCTTGATACCAAGCTTGCGGCATAAGGCATCGCGGTACGTGTCCAACCACAGGAAAGATATAGGAATAATGATTTTATCGGTGTGCAGGTCCAGTGCCTCTTGCAGAATAAGCGGGCTGTAGAACGCTACATCGCCGTTCTCAAAATAGAGCGCGTCAGCTTCCATCCCACGCAGGCAGTTGTCCGCGTAACGGAGCAAATAGGACGGATACGCATTGTTCTTGTAGAGCGACAGCGCAAGCGTGTGCAGCGTGGATTTGTCCGCATCGGATAGTTCACCTTTCAACACCAGATAGGCAATCAGCGTCGATGTATTCTGCCGTCCTATGTCTGCCGGGATCTGCTGCAATGCTTTTTCCGCCCACACAGAAGCGTCCGCTCCTTGCATGTCACGCTCGGTCTGATACATGGCTAAGTTATAGGTGAACGAATTGGGAATGTGCTTTGCCATTTCGTCCAACACCGCCTTTTTGCGGTCGGTCATGCCGTACTGGGCATTGAGCATGTCAGCATAACGCGCAGCACTGAAATACTGCTCCCAAGCATGTTCGTCAGATGGGTTGGCTTGAGCCTTTTTCTGCCAAAGGGTTTGCTGGTGTTCATACCATGCGGCGTCGTACTCATCGACGACAAGACCGCGGATTTCTTGGGGCTCCTGCTCGCCTGTGTGGGTGAATGCCTGAAGGGTTCCGATGCAGCCCAATGATAAAACGACGGCCGCAAGGATGATAATCTTTTTTTGCATAAGTTTGTATTTTATCGGTTTCTATTCAGTTCTTGAGTGCGCTCTCACTACTGCATACACCGATACGTGTCAATCGTTCATTTTCTCTTGCAAAAAATATACCTTAATGGTACAATATTTTTTCGAGATAAGCAAATAAAAACGCCACGAAGGACGTTTTTGTTCTAAGGAAAAGTTAAATTTATTTTGTACCACTCAAGATACCATTTTCTTTGTCCTCATTGTTGATACGTTTCCCATTTTCGCGGCGTTGGGTGCCGAAATCGAGGTTGCAATGAAAGTTGAGAATAAGCATCTGACGGAAGTCGCGCATCTCTGCATGTTGCGTGTTCAGAGCAAGGGCAGAGAGGTCTTTGGTCTCGATACTATAGCCCTTAACCGAGAAGGGGTTCATCAGCATCGCACGGAAGCCCCATTTGTCGGCATTGTAACC
>CALZOG010000111.1 GCA_945827635.1 uncultured Bacteroidales bacterium | reverse complement strand
TAGGCCTGTCGCTAGCGTTCATCCTGAGCCAGGATCAAACTCTTCGTTGTAAAATAAATTATAAGTCTGTCCTATGCCCAAAACGATCTATTGTAGTTGCACAAATTGACAAGGGACTTTTGTCATCCGCCGCTATTCCTTATTATATATAAGGTGTCATCACTACGGATGTTCCCAATTCTTGTACTACATATTTGATTGACCAATCTCTCAAAGTTCACTGCTTTTGCAAGTGTGCCTCTCCGCGCTTAGAGCGCAAAAAAAATTAGAACCATCAAGTGATTCAAATTTTAATACCCTACCTCTGCAATGTATGCCTCGCGACATCTTAACAGACTTTCGGGAGAAAAGGGAAACACGCTTGTTTCTCAAAAGCGGATGCAAAGGTACAGCATTTTTTTCATATATGCAAATATTTTACTAAAAAACATGCATTTTTTGACAATTTTGACCATTTTCTGCAATGCGAATGTTGCAAACGCCGACAAGATAGGATAAATCAGGCACTCAAAGCCTCAAAAACAGTTACCGACATTCTGACACGTTCTTTTTACCTCATCTTTTTACCTAAGTATATACACGCGTATTAATATGCACGCGCGCATACGAGCCGCGAATAACCCGCACAAACAACGAATAATGCAAATAAAAATCAAAAAACAGCAAAAAAGTTTGGAAATGTCAAAAAAAATTCGTATATTTGCAGCGGATTATTGTGAATATACGAATCGGCTATGGCAAAACGACCATCAAAATCCCGGAATGAGGGTGAAGACAAATTTATAGAATCGCTGGACAAGAAGAGTTTCGGCGAATATTGGGATCGAGTAAAGACCGGTGTTCAGAGCGAGCAGTTCCGCGTTATCTGCGGAGTGCTGCTGGCATTGTTCACGGTGTATCTGATCATAGCTTTTATCAGTTTCTTCTTTACCGGTGCAGCGGATTTCTCCCTACTGGAGATGTCGCGTCCGGAGCGCGCCGCCAACCGTCTGGAGATACAGAACTGGATGGGTCTGCCGGGTGCAACGTTAGTCTTTCTGCTGACACACAAAGGTTTCGGTTTGGCGAGTATAGTGCTGATTGCCCTTATGGCAATGTGCACGAACAAACTGTTCCGCGCCGGAAATGTCCGATTGATGAAGTTCACCGTTTGTTCGGTGTTCTGGCTTTTGTACGGTTCGGTTGTGTTAGGATATATTGATTATCTGATCGGCGAGCCTTTGTTCTTCCGTTTGGGCGGTGCTTTTGGTGCTGTGGTTACAGCTTGGGCGGTGTCGTACGTGAAGGTTATCGGATTGCTGTTCATACTGCTGGCTATCGGGTTGATTTTCTTTATCTGCGTAGATGAGACCTTTATCCCGAAGATGCACCGCTTGTGGCGTTGGCTGAAGACGCGTATGAAGAAAGAGACTCCGGCGACAGAAGAAACGCCAGAGGACACGGCTGCCACAGATACCGTAACCACGCCTGAAAGTTCCGGCAACTCTATCGAACTGACCATAGCCGGCAAGAGTGACGAAGAGCCCAAGAAAGAAGGCGGCACTCTGACCGTGGAGATTGTGGGCAACGATACGTCAGATATAGTGGATATTGACTCACCTGTGCCCGATGATACCCCGACAGAGTCGGAAGGCGATGATATAACCGAGGTTAGCGACCCGGAGAGCAAGCCAGAAGACGAAGGTAAAGACAAAGGCGAAGACACGCCGGACGCACCTGACCTGACTATCGGCAAAGGCGATGATGTGCAACTGACGGAAGATTCGCCGGAAGCGTTGCTCAAGAAACTGGGTCCTTACGACCCTCGCAAAGAGCTGGAGTTCTATCAGTTCCCGTCGCTGGATCTGCTGAAGGTTTATCCGAACGAGACCTCTCCGGTTATCGACCAGCATGAGCAGCAGAACAATGCCGACCGCATCGTTACAGCGTTGCGTAACTTCGGTGTGGAGATTGACAGTATCAAAGCCACGGTCGGTCCAACCGTTACATTGTATGAGGTTAAGCCGAGAGCCGGCGTGCGCGTATCGAAGATTGAGTCACTGGAGAGCGATATTATGCTTTCGCTTGCCGCCAAGGGCATACGTATTATCTCGCCTATGCCGGGCAAAGGTACGGTAGGTATAGAAGTGCCGAACGAGAAACCGCAGGTGGTAAGTATGCACTCCGTGATTGCATCGAAGAACTTCCAGGAGAACACCAAGATGCGCCTGCCTATTGCCATCGGCCGTACGATCACGAATGACGTGTTTATGTTCGACCTGGCAAAGACGCCGCACTTGCTCGTAGCCGGTGCTACAGGTCAAGGAAAGTCAGTGGCTATCAACGCTATCATTACGAGTCTGCTCTACAAGAAACATCCGGCAGAGTTGAAAATGGTGCTCGTTGACCCGAAGATGGTTGAGTTTGCGCCGTACAAACCGCTGCTGAAGCACTATCTGGCAGCTATGCCCGATGTGGATGAGAACCAGGTCGTTATCACCGATTGCGACAAGGTGATCAACACGCTGAACAGTCTGGTTATCGAGATGGAGAACCGCTACAAGTTGCTGATGGATGCCGGTGTGCGTAACCTGGAGGATTATAACGAGAAGTTCGTCAACCGCCGCCTTAATCCCGACAAACTGGTGGACGGTTCGCTGCATCATCAGTACCTGCCATACATCGTGATTATCATCGACGAGTACGGCGACTTTATCATGCAGGCAGGCAAGCAGGTGGAGACGCCTATTGCGCGTATCACGCAGAAAGCGCGTGCCGTGGGTATGCACATGATTCTGGCTACTCAACGTCCGTCAGTAAACATTGTGACAGGTGTTATCAAGGCAAATATCCCGACACGTATCGCGCTGCGCACACAATCGGTTATCGACTCACGTACCGTGCTTGACGCCAAGGGTGCCGACCAACTTATCGGTCGCGGCGATATGCTCTACGCCGGCAATGGCGAGATAACACGTATCCAGTGCGCGTTCGTCGATACGCCGGAGGTGGATGCCATAGTGGAACATGTTCAGGGACAGCAACATTACTTCGAGCCGTACCAGTTGCCTGAGTATATCCCTGAAGGTGCCGAGGCTGAGGCACTGGCTCCGGGCAGCGTGGATATGAAACGTCTTGACCCGATGTTTGCCGATGTAGCGCGCTATGTGGTGAACAAACAGGAAGGTTCGACCTCACGTCTGCAGCGTGCGTTCGAGATCGGTTACAACCGTGCCGGCAAGCTTTCCGACCAGCTGGAGGCAGCGGGTATCGTTGGTCCGAACAAAGGTCCGAAGGGCCGTGACGTACTCATCCAGGATCCCAACCAACTTGAAGCCAAGCTGCAGGAACTGGGTGTAGGATAAACCGAGCAAGTACCGTTGACCCTTTCACGGTAGAGATATAACTTGTTTTTAAGGTTTACACATAACAAGAAAACTATGTGTTGTGTGGGCTTTCTGCATATATTGGAGACTATGGGAGTCGAGACCCGAATGAACCAATAGCAGTTGGCTCACTTTTTTGTGCCTTTATAACAAGTATACTATGAAGGCATTTACTATATATTACATAGTAATATATATACGTTGGGTTATGCGTAGGGTTATGTAGGGAGAAGCATACAATGAGCATATATTCAGCATATATTCAGCATATATTGAGCATATATTGAAGGCTCGAGGAAGGAACGAGGACAGAGCGGGGAAAGAGCGAGGAAAGAGCGGGGAAAGAAGGATATGCGGCGGAATACCGCCTAAAACAGAACACCGCTACGCTTCGCTTTCGGCACGCGGTGGTGTGAGGGGTGTATCGCGGTGGTGTGATGGGTGTAACGCGGTGGTGTGATGGGTGTATCGCGGTGGGACAGCGCCGCGCACTAAATGACTGCACAACAATCCGGCGTTGGAAGCGCCGGACACAGGACACATGCTGAACTGAGAAGCCGGATACAATCCGGCACAATGGACAAAACACAGAAGATAACTGCGGCAAATATGCCGCAGAAAGGGAAAATGCAAAAAATACAACCAGCGGATAACTGCGGAAAACATGCCGCAGAAAGGGAAAATGCGAAAAATACAACTAGCGGATAACTGCAGAAAACATGCCGCAGAAAGGGAAAATGCGAAAAATACAACCAGCAGATAACTGCGGCAAATATGCCGCAGAAAGGGAAAATGCGAAAAATACAACCAGCGGATGACTGCGG
>CALZOG010000110.1 GCA_945827635.1 uncultured Bacteroidales bacterium | reverse complement strand
GTCAGCGCAGCGGTCAGTCAGCGAAGCGGTCACTATTGTTCTTGGCTTCGGCGCATACTTTGCCAAGCCGGGATTATTGAACCGAATGATTCAGTTCGACACCTTGTTCAACGGCTTGCAGTACCTTGGTATGGCGGCTTGCGGACATCCGTATATGGGCGTGGGGCGAAACCTCGCGTATAGCAAGCGGCTGTTCTTTCAGCAGGGAGGCTTCTATCACCTGATGACCAGCAAGGCGGGCGATGATGACCTGTTTGTCAATCGAGTGGCAACAGCCGCAAACACTGCCGTCGTTTGTACGCCCGACAGTTTGACCTGGAGTGTGCCGAAAACTAATTTGACCGATTGGTTTCGCCAGAAGCGGCGCCACTTGAGTGTCGCACCCAAGTATAAGTCGTCCTCCAAGTTCCGACTCACGCTTGAACCGCTCACACGAGGGCTGCTTTACGCAGCGCTGATCATCCTTGTCGTAATGGGCTGTCAGCAGCCGGCACAGGGCGGATGGGTTCCGGCAATAATTGCGGCAAGTGCAATGCTGGTGCGGTGGATCATGCAGTGCGTGTTGCTGAACATCCCGGCGCACCGCTGGGGAACAACCAAGACTTTCCTTCTCCTTCCTGTCTGGGAAATCGTCTTGCCTGTTATATCACTCGTAATGATGCTCATTGAGCCGCTACGCCCCAAATCCAAACGCTGGTAACCAACCGTCAAAGCAACACATCGTAAATAATTAAATCGTAATAAATCAACAAATCGTAAATAATGTTATGGAAGAGAAAAAAATGAACATAAGCATTGCGCCTGATAAGGCTGCAGGCACATATTCCAATCTGGCTGTAATCGCTCACTCTCAGTCGGAGTTTATAGTTGATTTTGCCAGCGTACTGCCCGGCATTCAGCAAGCGAACGTCCAGAACCGTATCATCATGACGCCTGAGAACGCCAAGCGCCTCTTGCTTGCTCTGCAGGACAATGTTGCCAAGTACGAGAAGCAGTACGGGCAGATCAGTCTTAACAACCGTCAGCAGCCTGTTCCCGGTTCAACCTTCCCTCTGTCCTTCGGCAGCGGCGAAGCATAAATGATGCCTAACAATCAGCCACGTATGGCTGATGCAAAACAACAATAAATAATAAAATCACCATACATCATGAAAACATTCCCTGCAAGTCAGTTGATTATCAATGCAGACGGTTCTGCATTTCATCTGCACCTCAAACCCGAGTTCCTTGCTGACAAGGTTATCCTCGTTGGCGATCAGGATCGCGTGAATATGGTTGCCTCGTTCTTCGACGAAGGCTCAATCGAGTGTGACGTTCAGTCGCGCGAGTTCCACACTATCACCGGTAAGTTCCAGGGCAAACGTATCTCGTGTATCTCTACCGGTATAGGTACGGACAACTGCGATATCGTTATGAACGAGATTGACGCACTCGCCAACATCGACTTCGCTACGCGTACCGAGAAAGCCGAGAAACGTCAACTCGACATCGTACGTATCGGCACATGCGGAGGCATGCAAGAGGATATCCCTCTGGGCACTTTCCTTGTTTCGCAAAAGTCCATCGGCTTCGATGGCGTGCTCTCGTTCTATAAGGATCGCGACAAGATTGCCGACCTTGGTTTCGAGAAAGCCCTCGTGGATTTCATCGGCTACCCCAAGAAAGCTGCCGTGCCTTACGTTGTTGCAGCCAACCCCGAACTTGTTGACCGTATCGCCAAGGACGATATGATGCGCGGTTGCACCATTGCCGCCAACGGTTTCTATGGACCGCAAGGCCGCGTTCTGCGTGTCGATCTGGCTGTGCCTGACATCAACGAGAAGATCACCGCCTTCCGCTACGAAGGTCAGCGTATCACCAACTACGAGATGGAAGGTTCCTGCATCGCCGGTCTGGCTCTGCACATGGGGCATCGCGCCATGACTGTTTGCTGTGTTATCGCCCAGCGTAAGATTGAAGCCGCCAATACCGACTACAAACCCCGTATCAAGGAACTCGTCCGCACCGTTCTGGAGCGTATCTGATTCCTTTCGTTCGCGAAATCAAAGGGTGTGCCACCGTTGTGTGGCGCACCCTTTGATTGATTGTTTAGAGCACATCTAAAAATTGCTTTATTATTCTGAGCGTTCTCATTCTACCACCCTTGCACCTGAATCGGATTCCATATCAGCTCCTTTATTGCGCTTTCCGTTAAATTTCGTACTTTCTTGCATATATTTTATGCATTTTTAGGATTTCATTTGCAAAAGTCATATATTTTTTGTAACTTTGCAAACAATTATATTTATTTTATGAAGACACAAGATCTACCAAATGACACAAAGGGCGAGATTGTTATCTATCAGTCTGATGAAGGTAAAGCCGCTATTGATGTTATTCTTCAAGACGAGACTGTGTGGGTAACCCAGGAACAGATGGTTGCCCTCTTTGGTAAGGCAAAATCTACTATTAGTGAGCATCTTAAGCACATTTTTGAAGAATGTGAATTGGACCAAAATTCAGTTGTTCGGTTTTTCCGAACTACTGCCGCTGATGGCAAATCATACAATACCGCATATTACAACCTCGATGTCGTTATTTCTGTTGGTTATCGTGTTCATTCTGTGCAAGGTACACGTTTTCGTCAGTGGGCTACTCAGCGCATACATGAGTATATTATCAAAGGCTATACACTCGATGATGAGCGATTGAAAGGTAACGGAGGACGTTATTTCCGCGAATTACTCCAACGCATTCGAGATATTCGCAGTAGCGAACGTAACCTTTATCAGCAGGTGACCGATATCTATGCAACCGCTGTTGATTATGATCCCAAAGCAGAGATAACTCGCCAATTCTTTGCTACGGTGCAAAACAAGATGCACTATGCCGCACACCAACACACTGCGGCTGAGGTGGTCTATGACAGGGTAGATAATGAAAAGCCGATGCTGGGCATGACGAATTTCAAAGGGAACTATATCACAAAAGATGATGTAACTATTGCCAAGAACTATTTGACGGAAATAGAACTCCAGCGACTAAATCTGTTAGTGTCTCAGTTCTTCGACTATGCAGAACTACAAGCGATGGAACAGCACCCAATGACTATGCAAGAGTGGATAGATGAGCTTGATCGGGTTCTCAGTAATAATCGTCGCCCGTTATTAGAAGGGGGCGGCTCTATTAGTCACCAGCAAGCACAAGAAAAAGCGGAGCATGAGTACACCATCTATCGCCAGCGGGAGATGAACCAATTAGAATCTGACTATGACCGCGCTATACGACAGTTATCTCTTTTCAGCGGTTCTACTGAACAACTCTCAGGAGAAACATCAATAGATGAAGAATAAAGGTTACTTTTGGCAAAGGGATGACATTAATAGATGAACGATCACAACGGAGAATGCCGAAAATCCGATAAAGAGTAGGCCAAATAGAAACAATATGAAGAAATCTATTTTATTTGTTGTTGCATTATCCCTCTTCGCCGCATGCGCCAGCATCCCCAATACTCTTCGCCTTACTACTGGGCTGCGTTTATTGCCATAGATTAAAAAATGAGTGTGTAAAGGTTACTTTCCATCCTTTTAAGTCATATAGTAATAGAAACGATAAACGGAGTGTGCTGAGAACAACAAAGGAATAGAAGTATAATTCAAGTACAAGGAGATTAGATGATGCCACAAGACCTACAAAATAGCATTAATGAACTAGTCGCTTCGTTAAAGATAAATGGATATAAAAGCACGGACTCTTATTCCATCCTATTCAGCGTGATTGTATATTTGACAATTTGGAACCAGATGAATGGAGCCAATTTGAGAAATAGGAACGACGTAGCAAAATATATGCGCAACTCTCTCATCAGGCGTTTTCGAAATAGTGTCCCCATGCCTAATGTAAATATTATAGTCACTCGACTAATGAAAAATATAGATAGGGTTGTTGAAGGAGTAATAAATGATCCTCATAATCTAAATGTGTTGTATCATATTCATTAATATAGTTTAGTACGTTGACATAAAGAGTATATTTTGAAATGTTGACAAAATTTTATCACCAATAACTATAATATAATGGGAGTATTACTTGTCATATGCTTGTTTGCTTGGATAATATATCGAGCTTCACAAGAACACAAAGAAATCGAAAAAAAAGAGCGTGCAATTCAAGAAAAGATCACTAAAGAGAAACAGGCTTGGGATGCGGCTCTGCTTGCGCAACGCGAACGTGAAAGACAAAAGAAAGAAGAAAAAGAGAAACTAGAAATTGAAAGAAGGAAGAGAAAAATTAAAGAAGGTGCCAATAAGTATTTGTATGTCGGTGTGCGAGAGAAATATGTGTATGCTTTTTATAAAATAGTCATGATAAA
>CALZOG010000109.1 GCA_945827635.1 uncultured Bacteroidales bacterium | reverse complement strand
TTAATCGTGCCCTTTAGGGCTAAGAAGAAAGGAATAAAGCTGGATTAGCCCTTTAATCGTGCCCTTTAGGGCTAAGAAGAAAGGAATAAAGCTGGATTAGCCCTTTAATCGTGCCCTTTAGGGCTAAGAAGAAAGGAATAAAGCTGGATTAGCCCTTTAATCGTGCCCTTTAGGGCTAAGAAGAAAGGAATAAAGCTGGATTAGCCCTTTACTCGTGCCCTTTAGGGCTAAGAAAAAAGGAATAAAATTAGATTAAAGATATGACAACAGGAAAAGTAAAAGGTATCATCGCTAACCTCGTGACCGTAGGTGTTGATGGTCCTGTATCACAAAACGAAATCTGCTATATCCGCATCGGCGATGTGAAGTTGATGGCAGAGGTTATCAAGGTTACCGGCGACAACGTGTTTGTTCAAGTGTTTGAATCGACACGTGGTTTGAAAGTAGGTGACGCGGTAGAGTTCACCGGTCACATGTTGGAGGTGACTCTCGGTCCCGGTCTGTTGAGCCGTAACTACGACGGTCTGCAGAACGACCTGGACAAACTGACCGGTGTGTTCCTCAAGCGCGGTGAGTACAACTTCCCGCTGGACGAGGACAAGAAGTGGGCCTTCAAGCCGCTCGCTAAAGTCGGTGACAAAGTAGAGGCTGCAGCTTGGTTGGGCGAGGTGGACGAGAACCATCAGCCGCACAAGATCATGGTGCCGTTCGTGTTCGAAGGCGAATATACGGTTAAGTCTATCGTCGAAGAAGGTGAGTACACCATCAACGACACGATAGCCGTGCTGACCGATGCCGAAGGCAACGAGAAGAATGTTACAATGGTGCAGAAGTGGCCGGTGAAAAAAGCCATCACCGCCTACAAGAGCAAACCGCGTCCGTTCAAACTGCTGGAGACCGGCGTTCGTACCATCGATACGGCTAACCCGATTTGCGAGGGGGGTACAGGATTCATTCCCGGTCCGTTCGGTACCGGTAAGACCGTGCTGCAGCACGCTATCAGTAAGCAAGCCGAGGCTGACATCGTGATCATCGCTGCCTGCGGCGAGCGTGCCAACGAGGTTGTGGAGACCTTCACCGAGTTCCCTGAACTCGATGACCCGCACACCGGTCGCAAACTGATGGAACGTACGATCATCATCGCCAACACATCAAACATGCCTGTGGCTTCGCGTGAGGCTTCCGTTTATACCTCAATGACCATCGCCGAGTATTACCGCTCAATGGGTCTGCGCGTTCTGCTGATGGCTGACTCAACCTCCCGTTGGGCACAGGCTCTGCGTGAGATGTCCAACCGTATGGAGGAGTTGCCCGGTCAGGATGCTTTCCCGATGGACCTTTCCGCTATCATCGGTGCCTTCTACGCACGCGCGGGATACGTGTACCTTAATAATGGTGCTACAGGTTCGGTTACGTTCCTCGGTACGGTTTCACCGGCCGGCGGTAACCTCAAGGAGCCTGTAACCGAAGGTACGAAGAAAGTTGCCCGCTGCTTCTACGCACTCGAGCAGGCTCGTGCCGACCGCAAGCGTTACCCGGCTGTGAACCCGATTGACTCGTACTCGAAGTATATTGAGTATCCTGAGTTTGCCGATTATATCACCAAGCGTATCAACGCTGAGTGGCTGCCTAAGGTCAATGATATGAAGACCTATCTGCAGCGCGGTAAGGAGATTCAGGAGCAAATCAACATCCTGGGTGATGACGGCGTACCTGTAGATTATCACGAGAACTTCTGGAAATCTGAAGTTATCGACTTCGTTATCCTGCAGCAAGACGCGTTCGACAAGATCGATGCCGTCTGCCCGCTGGAGCGTCAGGAGTACATGCTTGACCTGGTAATGGATATCTGCAAGCACGACTATGAGTTCGACAACTTCCTGGACGTAAGCGAATACTTCAAGCACGTAATCAACCTGTGCAAACAGATGAACTATAGTGAGTTCAAGTCCGAGCAGTTTGAGGATTACCGCCAGAAACTTGCCGACCTCTTGGCTGAAAAGCAGATTGCTTAAATGGCTAAATGCTTAAATGACCAAATAAATGTAAATGATTAAATCGTAAATAAAATTATGGCAAAAGCATTTCAAAAAATATATACGCAGATCACTGCGATTACCAAAGCAACTTGCTCACTCAAAGCCAGTGGAGTAGGTAATGATGAGCTTGCCACGGTCAACGGCAAGTTGGCACAGGTAGTAAAAATCATGGGCGACAATGTAACGCTGCAGGTGTTTGAGGGTACGGAAGGTATTCCTACCAACGCAGAAGTTGTATTCCTGGGCAAAGCCCCGTCGCTGAAAGTGAGCGACCAACTGGCAGGACGTTTCTTCAACGCCTATGGCGATCCTATCGATGGCGGTCCTGCTATCGAGGGTAAGGAGGTGGAGATCGGCGGTCCGAGTGTGAACCCCGTACGTCGTAAGCAGCCGTCGGAACTTATCGCTACCGGTATTGCAGGTATCGACCTGAACAACACGCTGGTTTCCGGACAGAAGATCCCGTTCTTCGCCGATCCTGACCAGCCGTATAACCAGGTGATGGCGAACGTGGCTCTGCGTGCGCAGGCTGACAAGATTATCCTTGGCGGTATGGGTCTGACTAACGACGACTACCTGTATTTCAAGAACGTGTTCAACAACGCCGGTGTACTGGATCGTATCGTCAGCTTTGTTAACACGACGGAGAACCCGCCTGTTGAGCGACTGCTGATTCCCGATATGGCTCTGACTGCTGCCGAGTATTTTGCTGTAGAGAAACACCAGAAAGTGCTCGTCCTGCTGACAGATATGACACTTTATGCCGACGCTTTGGCAATCGTAAGTAACCGTATGGATCAGATTCCATCGAAGGACTCTATGCCGGGTTCGCTGTACTCCGATTTGGCTAAGATCTATGAGAAAGCCGTTCAGTTCCCGGAGCAGGCTGGTGGCGGATCAATCACCATCATTGCCGTAACAACACTGTCGGGTGGCGATATTACCCACGCTATTCCTGATAATACGGGTTATATCACCGAGGGTCAGCTCTATCTGCGCCGTGACTCGGATATAGGTAAGGTTATCGTCGATCCGTTCCGCTCGCTGAGCCGTCTGAAACAGCTCGTAGCCGGCAAGAAGACCCGCGAGGATCATCCGCAGGTAATGAACGCTGCTGTACGTCTGTATGCCGATGCAGCTAACGCCAAAACCAAACAGGAGAACGGTTTCGACCTGACGAACTACGACGAGCGCTGCCTGGCATTTGCCAAGGACTACTCGTCGAAGATCCTGGCTATCGACGTCAATATCAATACCACCGAGATGCTCGATATAGCTTGGGAGTTGTTTGCTAAGCACTTCAAACCCGAAGAGGTGAATATCAAGCAGGTATTTGTTGACAAATACTGGGTAAAATAACCCAATGACCAAATGGCCAAATAAATGATAAAATTGTAAATGACCAAATGGTAAAGTAAAATGGCAATAACTTATCAGTTTAATAAAACATCGCTGCAAGGTCTGGAGAAAAACCTCAAGATGCGCCAGCGTACACTTCCGACCCTTCAGAACAAGGAGAGCGCTCTGCGCCTCGAAGTGAAGAAGGCGAAAACCGAGATCAAAGAGCTCGACGACGAAGTGAACCGCCGTATCAAGGATTATGACCAGATGCTGGCGCTTTGGGGTGAGTTCGACACATCGCTCATTCATGTGGATGATGTGCGGATGTCCATCAAGAAGATTGCCGGTGTACGTGTGCCTGTGCTGGATGAAGTGGTCTATTCTACCAAGGAGTTCAGCCTGTTCTCGTCACCGAAGTGGTTCATTGACGGATTTGAACAACTCAAGGCTATCGCGGAAGTAGGTATCCGCCAGGAGTTTGTGCGCCGAAAGGTTGATCTGCTCGAGTACGCCCGTAAAAAGACGACTCAGAAAGTGAACCTGTTCGAGAAGGTGCAAATTCCCGGTTATCAGGATGCTATCCGTAAGATCAAACGATTCATGGAGGATGAGGAGAACCTCTCCAAGTCAAGTCAGAAAATAGTTAAAAGCAAGCGCGAGCGTGAGGCTGCCGCCGAAGCAGAGGCGCAAGCAGGAAACGGGGTCCCCAAAGAACTTAGTTCGAATGGGGCGTCTGGAAAGGAGGGTGCATTATGATTGAGTCAATGAAGAAATATACGTTCCTCGTTCTGGCTTCGCAGTACGATGCTTTCCTTGAGAAAGTACGTGAGGTCGGCGTAGTGCATGTCACCCTCAAAGCCGAAGGTTTGGCTGAAGACGAGCAACTGCGCAAGACCATTGCCGATGCCGACGCTTTGCAACGTCTGATTGAGGCGGGAGCACCCGAGCAACTGCTCAGCGAACGCAACGCTGTTATGGTCAAGATTGAGGCTACGAAGAAAGAGGCGCAACGCATGGCAGTCTGGGGCACGTTCAGTAGTGAGCGTATCGCCGAACTTAAGGAGGCCGGATATGAGCTGCACTTCTTCACATGTCCGAAGAAACGTTTCCAAGAGGAGTGGGGAAGCATTGTCGCAGAAGACGGTGATACGCTGTATTGTGTAGCAGTTACCAAACGTCAGGACGATGCTGTTGTAACCCTTTCCGGTGAACCGTACAGCCTGCCTGAAGCATGCTCCGAACAAACCCTCAATGAGCGTAGCGCCAATGAACTGCTGACCGATGTAG
>CALZOG010000108.1 GCA_945827635.1 uncultured Bacteroidales bacterium | reverse complement strand
CGGCACGCCCCTTCCCTGCGGGCGGGTTCCCTCCGAAGGTACTGCAAGGCAATGCCGGGCATTTAGGCGATTGCTTTTCCGCAGAAAAATATCGCTAAAGCGATTTCCTTTTTTAGTAGCATAGCCGCATATTCGTGCAAGCCCGCATGCGACTATGCTACCAAAAAAATGCACTACCGTGCTATTTTTCTGCGGAAAAGTTTGCAAATGTGCATTTTTTTTCGTATCTTTGCATTCGTTTAACGTCGCATAGCGACCATTTTAACTACTTAACGTTTGCACCGGCAAACCATTTTAACTACTTAACGTTTGCGCAGCAAACCATTTTAACAAATGAAGTACCTTATAGTAGGATTAGGAAATATCGGTGACGAGTACGCCAATACGCGTCATAACATAGGATTCATGGCTATTGACCGCTTTGCCGCCAAGCACGACGTGACCTGGGCGGACAAACGCTACGGGTTCGTAGGCAAGTGCCGCGTGAAGAACGCCGAGTTGGTTCTGCTCAAGCCCTCAACCTACATGAACCTCAGCGGTAACGCTGTGCGCTACTGGCTCAACGAGGAAAATATCCCTGTAGAGAACATGCTCGTGATCGTGGACGACCTCAACCTACCCTTCGGCACGATCCGCATCCGCAAGCAAGGTAGCGATGGCGGGCACAACGGCCTGAAGCATATCCAGCAGATACTCGGCACGCCGAACTACAGCCGCGTGCGCTTCGGCATAGGCAACGAGTTCACACGCGGCGCACAGATCAACTTCGTCTTGGGCAGTTGGACGGACGAGGAGAAGAAGATCCTCGATGAGAAGCTCGACCGCATTGCCGAGATCATTCCCTCGTTCTGCCTGCAAGGCGTTGACAGGACGATGAATCAGTATAATTAGAAGATAGACCGCTGCGCTGACAGAAGACAGACCGCTTTCAGCTGATAGACCGCTGCGCTGACAGAAGACAGACCGCTACGCTGACAGACCGCTGCGCTGACAGAAGACAGACCGCTACGCTGACAGACCGCTGCGCTGACAGAAGACAGACCGCCTGCGGCTGACAGACCGCTGCGCTGACAGAAGACAGAACACTGAGCTGAAAGATTATGGCAGAAGTACGAGTTGACAAATATTTGTTTGCTATGCGCATCTACAAGACGCGCAGCATAGCAGCCGACGCGTGCAAGAACGGGCGCGTCAAACTAAACGGTGTGGAGGTTAAGCCTTCGCGCAGTTTTCACGTAGGTGATGTGTTTACCGTTAGAAAAGGACCGATAACCTATACCTACCGCATACTCCAACTATGTGAGCACCGCCTCGGCGCCAAGCTCGTGCCGGAGTATATGCGTGACGAGACGCCCAAAGAGCAACTCGAACTGCTCGAACTCGCCCGCATGGCTGGCAACGGCAGCCGCGACCGCGGCACAGGACGGCCTACAAAGAAAGACCGCAGGGAGATTGAGTCGTTTATCAGTACCGATTACGATTACTTGTTCGACTCGCTCGACGACGACGAAGAAGATGAATGATTAGGGCGAACAATGATGGTAACCAGCACCACCAGCGCCAGTAACATCGGATAATACAAGTAAGGCACTATACTCAGCGCACTTATTCCCGCCAAGCCGCTTGCCATCAGCAGTTGCGCGCCGTAGGGTAACAACCCTTGTACGGCGCAACTGGTTGTATCCAGCAAACTGGCACTGCGGCGCGGATCGATATCATACTGCTCGGCTACCCGGCGCGCCATGCCGCCGACAGACAGGATTGCCACCGTGTTGTTGGCTGTACACACATTGGCAAACGCCACCAGAGTGCATATACTCAGTTCAGCACCACGACGAGTGGATATACGCCGGGAGATATGCCTGAGCATAAACTCCATGCCGCCGTTGTAACTGATTGCCGCAAATATACCTCCAGCCATCATAGAGATAAGTATAAGTTCGCTCATTCCCATCACGCCGTGCAGGGTGCTCTGGATCCAACTCATGAGGTCAAAACTGCCGTCCAGCAATCCTGTGACACAGGTCAGCAGATTGCCTATAGCCAGCACAATCAGCACATGCATGCCACACGCGGCACACACCAGCACTGCCAGGTACGGCACCACTTTCCACCATGCCGCATTCACTGCGGCATCCGACACGGGTACTGCACTGCTGCCGATAAACAGGTACATCGCACACACCACAATCGCAATCGGCAGCACCATCTTCAGATTGAATCGGAACTTGTCGCTCAGCCGGCAACCTTGCGACTGCGTAGCCACAATCGTCGTATCGCTGATGAACGACAGGTTGTCGCCAAAGAACGCGCCGCCTACCACCGCTGCCACAACCATCGGCACGGTCATCTCCGTGCGCTCTGCCATGCCCGAAGCTATGGGCATAAGTGCAACAATAGTGCCCACACTCGTACCCATACACAGCGAAGTCAGACAGGCTGCAATGAACAACCCTGCCAAGGCAAATCGTGCCGGCAGAAACTGCAATGTCAGATCAACCATCGCACCGGCTGCACCCATATCTTTCGCACTCGCCGCAAACGAACCGGCTAACATGAATATCCATACCATCAGCAGCAGGTCCTTGCTGCCAGCGCCCTGCGAGAAGACTGCCACACGCTCGCTGAACTTCATGCCGCGCAGCGAAACGACCGCAACCATAGCAGCCAGCACAAAAATCAGCAGCAGCGGCGCGTTGCTTACACCGCCGGAGTAAATCGACAATCCCACCAGCAACAACAGCATTGCTATTATGGGGCTAAAGGCTAATAATCCGCGCATGAAAGTTGAGTGTTGAGCGTTGAGCGTTGAGTGTTGAGTGTTGAGTGTTATGCGTTGAGTGTTGACGGATAGTAGCGGCAGCAGTCTGTCAGTCCGCACTTGTCGCATTTCGGTTTGCGCGCCTGGCAGACGTATCTGCCGTGCAGCAACAGCCAGTGGTGCGCCTTGGGAATAACGGTTTCGGGAATATATTTGACCAGTTGCTTCTCTGTCTGCAAGGGCGACTTGCTGCCGGTAGTCAACCCTATCCTCTCCGACACGCGGAAGATATGTGTATCCACCGCCATGGTCGGCTGCTGCCAGATCACAGCGCACACCACGTTTGCAGTCTTCCGCCCCACACCGGGCAGGGTCTGCAAGGCATCGATATTGTCCGGCACTTCGCCACCGAAATCACTCACCAGTTTCTCCGCCAAGCCTTTCAGGTGCTTGGCTTTCGCATTGGGATAACTAACGGAGTGAATGAAAGCGAATATATCCTTTTCGCTCGCATGTGCCATCTTCGCAGGCGTAGGATACGCATCAAACAGTGCAGGCGTAACCATGTTCACCCGCTTGTCGGTACATTGTGCAGACAGCACAACAGCCACCAGCAACTGAAACGGATTGGCATAATGCAACTCCGATTCGGCTACAGGCATGTTCTGCTCGAACCACTGCAGACAGTATTCAAATCGCTGTTTGGTTGTCATCCTTTCAATTTTCAATTATCATCTTCATCGTCTTGGGCAGCGAGTTCGTCTTGCTTGTAGTAGGTCTTGCTCAGGTATTGCAAGATACCTGTTGCCTGCTGTTGCACTTCTTGCGTCTCGGCACTGATCGGCCGCTGCTGCAGGCGAAGCATCATGATCTGGTAGAGCAACACGAGGCACGCCTCCACGTTACTCATGGTCGGACGGTCGGTGCGCGCCTTGAGCATGTTCAGCGCAGGCGTGATACGAATCATGGCGGCACGATAAGTTGCCTCGATGTTGAAGATCTCGTCGCTGAGCATCTCCAGTTCCTTCAGGGCGATCTGCGCCAGTTGGATATGACCGCCGTCCATCACATCGTCGGCGTGCATCATACGCAGGATATCCGTCAGCTCGTCGTTGCCCTCCGCCTGCTCGGGAAAAGCACGCAGGTAATCCTCCAACTGCCACAAATACAAAATGTACTCGGCTATATTTTCTTTCTTGTTTTTCATTGTTCTATTGCATATTTTGGATTTTTCTTGAGCAGATTTGTTCTTTTCTCGCGAGGGAGTTATGTGGTACATAATGACCGAGCAAAAAACGCAAAGATGCCAAGAAAAAACAAAACAACTACTTTTGGAATTGTCCTACGAATTTATATGTCACCCTCACCAGCCAATCCGGCGTATGCTTGAGTAGCGGCGTTGCCAGGTGGTTCAATAATCCCGGCATAGCAGCTTTCTTGCCGCGGAACAGACTCTTCAAGGCACGCGTCACCAGTTTCTCCGGCGGGATACTGACTGTCAGGTTCACCGCCAACCGTCTAAGATTAGGTGCCAAGCCGAACAACGCCGTATCTACCGCACCCGGAGTCATCACGGTAATGTTCACGCCCTGCGGATAGAGTTCGTACCAGATCGATTTGCTGAAGTTGTAGATAAACGCCTTCGTGGCATTGTAGGTCTGAATACCCGGATATGCCATCCATGCGGACATTGACGACATATTCAGTATGTACCCTTTCTTACGTGGCTTACCCAGCACACGTTCCTGCTTCTCGGCATCAGTCAGTTCACGTTTGATCATATCCTCAGCAAACAGTCGCGTCAGTTTGGCTACCGTCACCACGTGCAGGTTAAGCATCAGTTCCAGACGTTTCATGTTCGTCTCGGTCAGCGGGTTGAAAAAGAACACGCCGGCGTTGTTGATGAGTATATCCACCTGAATATTGTTATCCACGCAGTATTGGTGCAACTGCTCGGCTGCCTCCGGCTTACTCAGGTCGGCATAGAGCGGTGTAGCCTGAACATGATAGGTCTCTGCCAACTGCTTGGCAACTGCAATCTGTTCCTGCTCCTGATTACTGACGAGCAGCAGATCTGTATGGTAATCGCGCGCCAGGGCTGTTGCGTATTGCAAACCAATCCCCGATGATGCGCCGGTAACTAATGC
>CALZOG010000107.1 GCA_945827635.1 uncultured Bacteroidales bacterium | reverse complement strand
CCGCAGAAAGGGAAAATGCGAAAAATACAACCAGCGGATGACTGCGGAAAATATGCCGCAGAAAGGGGAAATGAAAAAAACTACGACAAATAGCAGACTGCGGCATTTTGCCGCAGTCTGGGGAAATGAGGGAGAAAGAAAAACGGGCTCATGGAAATCGCCCGCACAGGACAGTAAGACTTCAGTTGCGGTGGATCTTGCTGGCGCCGAGGGAGATGGATTGTTGGACGGACGGATTGCCCTGGTACTCAATCTTGCTGGCCCCCATGGCTTGCGCCCAAAGCGAGTCGGTGACGTTCACCTCCGCCTTGCTGGCACCGCTAACGGTGATATGCATGTTCTTTACCCAAAGGTCATCGGCATCCAGTTTGCTGGCACCGATGATATTTGCATGCAGTTCATCCGTTATGCCGTGCACCTCCGCCTTACTGGCACCGGATAATGTAATGGCATCCAGCGAGGGGACGTAGATAAGTGCTTTGCCATTATGATTATCGACGCCTCGGATCAGCAGCACGCTGTCATTCACTTCGGTAGTGACGTTCCCCGCCTGCGCATAGCGGATGTGTATAGCCTGCGGTTCGCCGACATAGACCTCGAGTTTGAGAGCGCCGGAAGCCTCAATGGCGTTAAAAGGCTCGAGCTCACGTGCCTCGCGAGCGAGAGTGCCGTCCTCAGCCTGATCATCCCACTCGTCAAGCGTCTCCAAGACAGTGACCATATCCGTTCCGTACGTCTGCAACGCCTTGGCAGCCGAAGCGATCAAACCGCCGAGAGACAGCAGCCAGACGAGAATAGCAATAATCCAGAAGCGGAGGCTCGGGTGTTTGCGTTCGCGACTGTACTTGACGATCCAGTGCACAATCATATACACAGGCATAGCCAGCGCCACGATCACAGACAAGCACAGCACCCACGTCCAAGCGGTGCTGCCTCCCATCAGTCCAAAGCCCAGCGCCGGCACGAGTGCCATACCGCCGATACTGATGCCGAAGAATGCCATCATCAGCGCAAAAACAACTGCCAAAACGGGAAACAACACCTGAATGGCAATAATAATCAGTATAGCCTTGAGCACGATAGATACGACGCGCCCTATACCTTGTCGGTTGATACGCTCGCGTTTGATTACAGGACGTTTATTCTCGCCGAACGCATCGGGTTCGCCTATACGCGCACGTACATCCTTGATCATTTCGATGGTTACGGATTCCACTTTCTGCGCGAACAATGCCGACTGCAGCAGTTCGGCTAAACGGCTCTCCAGGTCATCCATCACATCTTTTTTCTCATCGATGGGCAGACGGTTCTCGATGTCCGACAGATAATTCTTAAGCAGTTGGTAGGCGTCCTCATCTATATTGAACACTACGCCTTGCAGGTTGATTGAACGGGTAAGTTTCATTATTTCGTGATTTTGATGATTGCTTTACTGATAGTCCCCCACTCTTCGTTGAGTGCGGCTAAAATGTCCTGTCCTTCGTCAGTCAGGGTGAAGTATTTGCGGGGCGGTCCATCGGTGGATTCCTGCCATCGGTACTTGAGCAGC
The DNA here is from genome assembly GCA_945827635.1 of uncultured Bacteroidales bacterium. Classification (GTDB taxonomy): domain Bacteria; phylum Bacteroidota; class Bacteroidia; order Bacteroidales; family Paludibacteraceae; genus Colicola. The sequence goes on along the minus strand of CALZOG010000107.1, from coordinate 3,459 downwards.
CCATTGTTCTTCAGTCGCGAGAGCAGCGGATACAACGTGCCCTCGACGACCAACAGGTCGGCTTTGCGGAGCGCGTCAAGGATATCGGAAGTATAGACCTCCCGGCGACTGATGATCGACAGGATGCAATACTCCAATACACCTTTGCGCATCTGGCTCTTGATATTCTCTACCATACAAACGGGTTAGTTCAACTGTTCGTAATCGGAGCGGGGCATGAGAAGCATCATAATGATGTAAAGCAGCACTCCGGGGAAACCTGTTGTAAAAATAGACAACGCAGCATAGCACACGCGAACGAGTGTGGGATCAACGTCAAAATACTCAGCAATACCGCCGCATACTCCTGCCAAAATCTTGTTGGCACTACGGGTAAGTTTTTTCTGTTCCATAATAGAATATATTTATAGTTAGTCGAAAGTCGATAGTCGAAAGTCGAAAGCTAAGAGTCGAAAGTCGAAAGTCGAAAGCTAAGCGTCGAAAGTCGAAAGCTGTCAGGCATCTGTGAGCACCATTTGCCGAACGCGATGCAAAGATACGACATTTTTCAGAACTATGCAATACATAGTAGTATAAAAACGCAAAACAGCAATTGATTTCGAGAAAAAGTGCAAATAGAGTTAGCAATTTCGGGTGTTTTGACGGGTGTTGTGAAAAAAAATCAGTTTGCGGAAACTTTATCGTGATAAAACTTGCAAATGTGGCATTTTTTTTGTATCTTTGCAGGTGCGTTCGGCAAAATGGTGTCACAGATATAGCCCCCATGCACCGGCACATAAAAAATTACAAAGATGAAGATACTACTACTTACAGTTTTGCAATCGCTCTTCGCTCTGCTGGGTGAGAAGACAATGAACACGGATTTTACAATCACCGTGCAAGAACATGCGACCCAGCCCGTAACATACACCGGCACTCTGACTATGCACGGCGAACAGTTCATACTGGAGGCGTTCGGCACGACCTCATCCTACGACGGCACAACGCTGTACACCTACAATGAGGATGCCAACGAGCTGACACTGAGCAATCCCACACGCGACGAACTCTATCAGGCTAATCCGCTGCTGTTCGCACAAGCCATGGCGGATGCATGCGAGGTAACAGAGGAGACCCGTCAGGGAGTGACAACGCTGACGTTTGTGCCCAAGGAGCGCGTGGCTATCGACCTGATAACGATGGTAGTGAAGCGTTTGGCCAAAGGCGACAAGCAATATGCGCCGGCGATGATCACTATCAAGGAAGGATTGCGGACAACGAAAGTGCAATTCCGTAACTTAGGTTACAGCGACGAAGTTGTTGACTTTGTGCAACATGCGGAAGGTGCATACGTCAATGATGTACGATAGGAGCGAGCACGAGATTGCGAGATCGAGACATTGCGACATTGCGAAAAGTTGAAAACAAATAACATTAAAATATAAAAATAACAATGAGAACAAGAATGGTTGCAGGTAACTGGAAGATGAACAAGACCCTGCAAGAAGGAATTGAGTTGGCTAACCAACTGAAGAACGATGTTAAGAACCCTAACTGCGCTGTAGTAATCGGCACGCCTTTCATTCACCTGGCTACCGTAGCCGAGTTGCTGAAAGGTTCGCCCATCAAGGTTGCAGCCGAGAACTGCGCCGACAAGGAGAAAGGTGCATTCACCGGTGAGGTTAGTGCCGCTATGGTAGCCTCGACAGGTGCAGAATACTGCATCCTCGGTCACTCGGAGCGCCGTGCATACTATCATGAGGATTATGAGATCCTGAAGAACAAAGTTGAACTCGCTCTGGCTAACGGACTGAAGGTGATCTTCTGCATCGGTGAGGTAAAAGAAGAGCGTCTGGAGAACAAGCAGAACGAGGTTGTTAAGGCACAACTCGAAGGTTCGGTATTCAACCTGAGCGCCGAGCAGTGGGCCAATATCACGCTGGCATACGAACCCGTATGGGCTATCGGTACAGGTCTGACCGCTACGCCTGAGCAAGCACAAGAGATTCACGCTTTCATCCGCGGTCTGGTAGCCGAGAAGTTCGGCAAGCAAGTGGCTGAGGACACCACGATCCTTTACGGCGGCAGCTGCAACGAGAAGAACGCAGCCGAGCTGTTCGCTTGTCCGGACATTGACGGTGGTCTGATTGGCGGCGCTGCACTTGTGGCAGAGAAGTTTGAGGCAATTATCGCGGCACGATAACGCGTTCGGCAATGCAGTCGCACAGATGTCGCCTTGCGACATAAAAGCGACGCGTGCCTTCGCTCTCCCCACCACAACCTTGGCTGGTTGCGTCGGGGACCCTAATACAATAGAATCATGGCTTTAGTTAAGACCATCAACCGTAACGGCGAGATTCTGACTCCTAACATTGCCGGCGACGTTTTTCTGGCAGACAATGCCACCGTTGTCGGCGATGTTACGGTGGGCGAGGGCTCGTCGGTATGGTTCAACGCCGTACTGCGTGGCGACGTGAACACAATCACGATTGGCAAGCACTGCAACATTCAGGACGGATCGGTTCTGCACACCTTGTATCAGAAATCCACGATCACGCTGGGTGACTATGTGTCCGTCGGGCACAACGTGACTATCCACGGCGCGGATGTGGATGACTATGCGCTCATCGGGATGGGCTCGACCCTGCTTGACGGCGCACACGTAGGCAAGGGAGCTATCGTGGCTGCCGGCGCACTCGTACTGAAAGGTACGCAGATAGGCGAATATGAGATATGGGGCGGCGTGCCGGCTAAGTTCATCAAGAAAGCTGAACCCGAACAGACTGCCGAGATCAACAAGAAGATTGCGCACAACTACGCGATGTACGCTTCGTGGTACAACGAGTAAGGTGCGCACATATACGCACGATTTGCTATATCAATAATCAAAAACACGGATTTTCAGAAAAAAACAAAGGGCAATATTTGCATATATAAAAAAAATGTTGTACCTTTGTACGCTTTTTTCGGGTTCGGGCTCCAAAAGTCGCCATAGACGACGTATGAGAAAGCCAAAAGCTTTTAGCAGCGTGTAGGATCTATCCAGCCGCCCGGCTCGTGTAATTTAATAGTTAACAGTACAATGTACGCAATTGTAGAAATGCAAGGCCAGCAGTTTCGTGTAGAGGCTGGCAAGAAATTATTCATCAACCGCATGGACACCGAGGCCGGTGCGACGGTTGAGTTTGACAAGGTTCTGTTAGTTGACAAGGACGGCGCTGTTAAAGTGGGTGCGCCGTACGTCGAGGGAGCCAAAGTAGTATGCGAGATTATCGACAACGAGAGCCGTGGCGAGAAGATTCTTGTTTTCCACAAGAAACGCCGCAAAGGTTATCGCAAGTTGAACGGTCACCGTCAGAATCTGACCAACCTCGTAGTTAAGGAAATCGTTTGTTAAACCCCATTAAATTTTTAAATCCTAATCAATTATGGCACATAAGAAAGGTGTCGGTAGTTCGAAGAACGGCCGTGAATCAGAAA
>CALZOG010000106.1 GCA_945827635.1 uncultured Bacteroidales bacterium | reverse complement strand
AAAAAAGTCTCACATAAATTTGCATATGTGAGATTTTTTTTGTAATTTTGTAGGATTTTTAGGTATACCTAAAAGTCACCCCAATAGATAATAACAAAAATCATATATGCAAAAGATCAGAAACATTGCAATTATCGCCCATGTTGACCACGGAAAGACAACACTTGTGGACAAAATGTTGTACACATCCAACTTGTTCCGCGACAATCAGGAGAAGGGCGAACTTATCCTTGACAACAACGATCTTGAGCGTGAACGTGGCATAACGATTCTCGCCAAGAATGTAGCTATCGACTACAAAGGTTACAAGATTAACATCATTGACACTCCGGGTCACGCCGACTTCGGCGGTGAGGTGGAGCGCGTACTGAACATGGCAGACGGCGTGCTGCTGCTCGTGGACGCGTTCGAAGGGCCTATGCCGCAAACACGATTTGTGCTGCAGAAAGCTATCGAACTGAACCTCAAGCCCATCGTTGTGATTAACAAAGTAGACAAGCTCAACTGCCGTCCGGACGAGGTTCAGGAAGCCGTATTCGACCTGATGTGCAACCTTAACGCAAGTGAAGACCAGTTGGACTTCCAGACCATCTACGGTTCTGCCAAGAACGGCTGGATGAGTACCGACTGGAAGAAGCCGACCACCGACATCACCGCATTGATGGACGCTATCATCGAGTATATTCCCGAGCCGGAAGTGCTGGAAGGTACGCCGCAGATGCTTATCACCTCGCTGGACTACAACCCGTACGTAGGACGTATAGCCGTGGGACGCGTTCACCGAGGTGTACTAAAGGACGGCATGGCGGTTACGCTGGCTAAGAAAGACGGAACGAAAGTTCGCACAAAGATCAAAGAACTGCACACTTTCCAAGGTATGGGGCACGTAAAGACCAATGAAGTGCGTAGTGGTGACATCTGCGCCTTGATTGGCATTGACGGCTTTGAGATTGGTGATACCATTTGTGATGCAGAGAATCCCGAAGCACTGGATCCTATTGCCATTGACGAACCTACAATGTCCATGACGTTCACCATCAACGATTCGCCATTCTTCGGACAGGACGGCAAGTTTGTTACCTCTCGCCACATTCAGGAGCGGCTAACCAAAGAGTTGGAGAAGAACCTTGCCTTACGCGTTGAGACCAGCGACCGCGAGTCAGCGTGGAACGTGTACGGAAGAGGCGTGCTCCACCTGTCGGTGCTCATTGAAACGATGCGTCGCGAGGGCTACGAACTGCAGGTAGGACAGCCTAAAGTAATCATCAAGGAGATCAACGGCGTGAAATGTGAGCCTGTTGAACAACTGACCGTCAATACGCCTGAATACTGCTCGGGCAAGATCATTGAGTTTGTGACTGTTCACAAGGGCGAAATGACCAAGATGGAACTGGTGAATGACCGCGTACAACTGGAGTTCACTATCCCATCGCGCGGCATAATGGGCATGCGTACGTACGTAATGAACGTCAGTGCCGGTGAAGCCATCATGGCACACCGATTCCTGGAGTATCAGCCGTATAAAGGCGAAATGCCGCACCGCGTCAACGGTTCGCTCATCGCCATGGAAGCCGGCACTGCCTCTGCATACGCTCTAGACAAACTCCAAGACCGCGGACGGTTCTTCATCGACCCGCAGGAAGAAGTATATGCCGGACAGGTGGTTGGCGAGAATGCCAAAGAAGGAGACATTGTAATCAATGTTACCAAGGCAAAGAACCTGACAAACATGCGTACCAAATCGTCGGATGACAAAGCCGTGCTGGCTCCGCCCGTACGCTTCTCACTCGAGGAGGCACTCGAATATATCAAGGAGGATGAGTACGTGGAGGTTACACCGCACGCAATGCGTATCCGCAAAATTATTCTTGACGAGTTAGAGCGTAAGCGCGCTAACCGCTAATTTTGAATTTCTATTTTTTAATTTATAATTACGTGAAACGTAAAATTGCAATCATAGCCGGTGGCGACAGTTCGGAACATGACGTTTCGCTACGCTCGGCAGCAAGTATCAAGAGTTGGTTAGATCCCGAGCGGTACGACGCAGAAATCGTTGAACTGCAAGGTGCTGACCTCAAAACCCTGAACAGAATAACAGAGTTTGATTACGCATACATCACTATCCACGGTACACCGGGTGAGAACGGATTGCTGCAAGGATTTCTGGATATCATGCATATTCCCTACTCCTGCTGCGGAGTTCTGGCGGCAGCAATGACCTTCAACAAGTACACCTGCAACCACTACCTCAAGCAGTTCGGTATAACCATCTCTCCGTCTATCCTGCTGCGCAAAGGATGTGAGCGTCCGACTGCTGAAGAGATCATCATGGAAGTAGGTCTGCCCTGCTTTATCAAATCGAACGTAGGAGGCTCAAGTTTCGGATGCACAAAAGTCAAGAGCCTTGAGGATGTCGAACCAGCCATAGCCGCAGCGTTCAAAGAAGGTGACGAAGTTATCTGCGAAGCATTCATGCAAGGCACAGAAATCACCTGCGGCGTATATAAGACCAGCCAACGCCGTGTTGCTCTGCCTATCACAGAGGTTGTGACCTCCAACGAGTTCTTCGACTACAACGCCAAATACAACGGACAGGTGCAAGAGATTACGCCGGCACGTATCCCAGACAGCACACGCGACGCAGTACAGGCGCTCACGCTGAAGATATACGACATACTCGGTTGCCACGGGATTATCCGAACCGATTATATCATTGCACCGGACGGAACAATCCAATTGCTGGAGGTAAACACCACACCGGGCATGACTGCCACCTCGTTTATCCCGCAACAGGTACGCGCCGCTGGAATGGAAATGCGCGACGTGCTCACGGAGATTATTGAGAATTGAGAATGGGGAATGGAGTATTGATAATTGATAATTGAATTGACACCACGGATGATAGATTGTAACGATGCAATAGCCGCTTTAGATTGGAGCAAAGAGCCGCATGGCTTGTATGCGCCTATTGCCTATGCACTCTCGTCGGGCGGCAAGCGCCTAAGGATGCAACTTGTACTTGCCGGATGCCGGCTTGCAGGAGGTAATGAGCAGGACGCCTTGCCGTTTGCTGAGGCGATTGAAGTATTCCACAACTTCACGCTCCTGCACGATGATGTAATGGATCGTGCCGATGTACGCCGCGGCAAACCGACTGTACACGTGCAGTGGAACGATAACACGGCTATCCTCAGCGGCGACCAGATGCTGATTGAGGCATACAAGTTGTTAGAGGGCGTACCCGCACAACATCTTCCGCAACTGCTCAATCTGTTCACCAAGACCGCTACCGAGATCTGTGAAGGACAACAGTACGATGTTGATTTTGAGCAGCGCAATGACGTGCAGATTAGCGATTATATTGAAATGATCCGCTTGAAGACATCCGTACTGCTTGCTGCTGCACTCAAGGGCGGAGCAATCATCGGCGGAGCAACAGAGGCGGAGCAGGAGGCATTGTACAACTACGGTATTCACCTCGGATTGGCTTTCCAGATTCAGGACGATCTGCTGGACTGCTTTGGCGATCCTGCAACTTTCGGCAAAGCTATCGGCGGAGACATAAGTTGTAATAAGAAGACTTACCTGCTTTTGTCGGCACTTCATCGGGCTAATCCTAGACAATACTCGGAACTAACTCGTTGGCTTGCGCTAACCTCACCATCGGCTGAAAAGATAGAAGCAGTCAAAGCACTGTATATAGTCACACAGGCTCGCGAGGCAGCCGAGCAGGCTATTGAGCAACACACAGCCGAGGCACTTGCCTGCCTCAGCATCTTACCTGACAACCACGAAACGCGTCACCTGGAGCAAATGGCTCGCAGCCTGGCGCAACGTAAATCATAACGCCATTATGCCATACAGACGTTTACCCAACACCGACCAAGCCCGACTACGCGCGCTCAAGATTGCCATTCAACGGGCTTCAGAAAGCGACTTTACAGAGCAGATTCTGCCTTACCGACTCACCACTGAGGCGGAGAATTGCCTGCTCAAGTTCGAAAATACTGTTGCACAGTACCAAGCCAACTACGAAAGCAAAGTGGACGCCAACAAGAAGTACAAGCTCATCGTGCAAACGACGCGCATGTACATCTCACACTTTATTCAGGTGCTTAACTTTGCTGTCATACGCGGTGAGATTAAGCGTGAGCAGAAGCGCTTGTATAAACTCAAAGAGGATAGCAATACTCTGCCCGATCTGTCAACCGAAGAAGACTTGCTTGTATGGGGTAAGAATATAATCGAAGGTGAGACAGCCCGTATGGGACAAGGTGGTATAGCTATCAACTGTCCTGCCATCAACAAGGTGAAAGTTCACTACGACACGTTCCGCGAGAGCCAGCTCAACCAATCGATGCACCGAATGAGTACCAGCCGTCTGTCCGGCGATATTGATACGCTGCGCCAGGAGGTTGACAGGGTAATCCTGCAAATATGGAACATGGTAGAGGAACACTTCAGCAACCGGCTGCCATATGACAGAATGCGCAACTGCGAGAACTACGGACTGAAATTCTACTATCGTCCTCACGAGAAGCGTATCACGCCCGAGACGGATCAGGCTATAGAAAAAGCAGCTGCCAGTCAGATGAAACTGGAGCTGCTGTAGAATAGCAGTTTGCCAACAGCCGAAAGGCGGACGGCAAATGATTGCCGGTCTTACCGTTCGTAGATTGCCGATTGCGTAATAACTTTGTCCATACGCACGTCGTGCCACGACCAAGGCAAGTTGTCCTGAATCTGGAAGTCGTAACAAACGCCAACCTTCGTCACCTTGCCAAGTTTGCGCAGAAAGCGGTCGTAATAACCTTTGCCGCGACCCATGCGCACGAGTTCTTTGTCAAAAGCCAAACCGGGAACAATCACCAGTTCGGGAATACCCCGATACGTGCTTGTCTGAGGCGTTGGAATACCGTAGTGTCCGGCTTTGAGATTATCCTTACCGACGTATTGGCGAAGTTCAATTCCGTCATGATGGGTTACGGGCAGCAGGATAACCTTTTCGTCCTTGTACTTGTCAAGCAGCGGACGCAAGTCAACTTCGTGATGAACAGGATAATAAAACATTACTACACGAGCACTACGGAAGCAATGCAGCTGTTCAATGCGTTCTATCACCGCCTCTGACCACTGCTGAAGGTCTTTTGGTGGCTGCACGCGCAATTTCTGGCGCATCAGTTCACGCAGATCAGCCTTGCGCTTCTTGGTCCTGTTCCAGGGAAGGCGTTTTTTGAAATCTCGTATTTGGCTTTCGAAAAGCATAATTAAGTATGTTTATACAAAATTAAAATCTTATAGTTTGGAGTGACAAAAACACTCATATTGAGAGAACGACTACAAAGATACAAAAAAAAAATGATATT
>CALZOG010000105.1 GCA_945827635.1 uncultured Bacteroidales bacterium | reverse complement strand
ATCAATAACCCGTTGGAAGTATCAAATATGCGATAGTTTAATTCCGCCAACGGGTTGCTTTATATTTAAATTAACAAACATAAATTTGCCAAATATCTACCAATTTTGCAGAAATTGAAGAAAAACTTCATTTTTCTGCTGCCAATTTTGCATATATGAAATAATTTTTGTACTTTTGTATTCAAATTGCAGTCGTTATGAAAAAGCTACTGAACGTCCAAAATCCGAATGTGTATGCACAGCATCTCCATGCGCCGGAGTTGCACCCGCTCATCAGCGTGGTTCATTTCGACGAATTGGAACAAGGCGTGCGGACGAGCATGAACAGTTATAGCGTGTATGGCTTGTTTATTCAGCGGGAGTTTCCGCAGAACTTGTCATACGGCATTCGTCCTGTGAAGGTGAGCGACTGGTCGGTTATTGCCGTTGCCCCGGGACAGATAGGCGGCAAAGAAGATGACGGCAAAGCACTTTCGCTGAGCGGTTGGGCAGTGCTATGGTCGCCGGAGCTGATGAGCAAAACGGATCTGGAGGCACACATCAAGGAGTATAACTTCTTCTCATACTACTTTACCGATTCGCTTCCGTTGGAGCCCAAGGAGTGGGACGCTATAGACAAACTCCTGAGCGGCCTGCGCGAAGAACTGCGCTCACATCATGACAGTTCGGCGTTGCGGAATATTATCATCGGGTATTTGCGTTTGATTCTGGACTATTGCCAACGTGCTTACTGGCGGTTGAGTGCCAAGAGAGATGCAACCGAGCCGGATGTGCTGAAGCGTTTTCATTCATTGTTAGATCGGTATTATTACGAAGACCGGCAAGCACAGAACGGCTTGCCGACAGTAGCATATTGCGCATCGAAGATGGCGTATTCAGCAGGTTACTTCGGTGATCTGGTGAAGCAAGCCACTGGTGCTTCCGCAAAAGAGTATATACAATCGTACATCATCCGTCTGGCAAAAAACATCCTGATGAGCGGTCGCAGCATCAGCGAAACGGCATACATGCTCGGCTTTGATTACCCGCATCATTTCACGCGCATGTTTAAGAACAAAACCGGTATCACTCCGGGTGAGTACATGCGAGGACAATCGTCTTGATTACTCTTATTTGGGACGCCACTCGGCTGTCGCGCAAGCCTATTTGATACAGGGCGCGTTACGCATTCTCATACCTCTTAATTTCCTCGCTCATCAGTCGGTGACCCTCGGCGATGATCTGCTCCGCTTTGTCGAAATCAAAGGTGTTGAACGCATACTGCGGCATAGTTGCCAGCATATCCGGCGGTGTGAGTTGCAGAGCGAGTAGGGTGCTCTGCTGAATCTGCATGTCTGACATTCTGTCGAGCATCGTTACATAGTTCACCGTACCTTGCAGACTCAGTCGTTTGGCACGATCAATGGCTGTCAGACGCTGGCTGACATTGTCGCGTAACTGCTGGATCGCCATGGGCATGTGCGGAAAACGCTGCTGCTGCAGGACGTTGGCAATCTTCAGGAGGTCGGAGGTCTTGCGTTCGATGGTCAGACCGTCCTTGCCGGATATGTTCATCGCTACAAGTATATCTCCCTCGTGGCGCTGTACCTGCTTCAGAGGTAAGGGATTGAGTATGCCGCCATCTACCAGCAGTCGTCCCTGCCATTGTACCGGCTGGAAGAATAGCGGTATGGATATTGACGCACGTATCGCCTCAAACAGCGAACCGCTGCGGAACACCACCTCATCTGTCGTCAGCAGGTCGGAGGCTACCAGAGTGAGAGGTATGGGTAACGACTCGATATTGCAATCCGGCACAATCTCCTGCAGTGCTTTGATCACCTTAGTGCCTTTCACCAGCGAGTTGCTGGTTATGGAGAAGTCTGTGAGTTGGAAGATCTCTTGCCGTTTGATTGACAGAAACCAATCTTTGCTTTCCTGCAGTTTGCCGGCACAGAACATGCCCGCAATGATCGAACCCATCGAGCAGCCGGATACCGAACGTATCCTGTAGCCGTTTTCCTCCAGTGCCTCAATGGCACCGATGTGCGCCAATCCGCGTGCGCCACCCGAACCTAATACCAGGGCGACATCTTTCTTTATTGTTGTATTATTTTCCATCTGTTGGCTGTAATTTTCTTTCTCAGTGCCACAAAAACTGTACCGAATGTGATAAATAATTGCTGATGCTTACTTTTTATTTGCAAATGTGAAACTTTTTTTGTATCTTTGCGTCCGCAAAGCGTATAACATATCTGATACATGAATAAATCCTTACACGAACAACTTTACGGCGGACATTACGGCCAGACACCTATCAAGACGGCTGTCGAGTACGTCCTTATCTTCCTGGCTATGTTCCCCATGGCAATGATTGTCAACTGGATCATCCTGCCGCAGAACATCGTTAGTGGCGGACTGACCGGTATATGTTCTATCATTTACTACGCCACCAGCGGCATGTTTCCCGAGGCGTTTGCCTTATACGGAGGCTCTATTCCTGTTTGGCTGACAACGCTGGTGTTCAATGTCATCCTGCTGGCGATTGCATATTTTACGGTAGATTGGCGTTTCTGTGTCCGCACGCTGTTCGGCACGCTCACGCTGGCGATGTGGTACCGTGTCATACCTATACGTGACACGCCGCTTATCGATGACCCTGTGTCGGCTTGTATCGTGGGCGGTCTGGCGTTCGGTGTTGCTCTGGGAATAGTGATGTCTAACAACGGTTCGTCAGGCGGGACGGATATCGTGGCTAAGATTGTGCATCATTACCGCGACATCTCGCTTGGACGCGTGATGATCATCTGCGACCTGATTATTATCGCTTCGTCGTATATGCTGCCGCTGCCCGACAAGTACATGTTCGAAGGCATAACTCCGCAACAGATTGCCGACTTCAAGACGCGCCGTATTCTGTACGGACTATGCATGACGGTTTCTTATACCCTGTCGGTGGATGTGATGATGAGCCACCTGCGGCGTTCGGTGCAGTTCTTCATTTATTCGCAGAACCACTATGCCGAGATTGCCACAGCCATCAACACGACCGTCAACCGTGGCGTGACCGTGTTGGATGGGATGGGGTGGTACTCCAAGCAGTCTGTGCACGTCGTTACTGTACTTGCCCGCCGTCACGAGGCGCAGCAAATCATGCGCATCGTACGCGACATCGATCCGAACGCCTTCGTCAGCCAGGCGAACGTATCAGGAGTCTTCGGAAAAGGTTTTGAATCTATCCGCTGATATGGAGGCTAATCTCTGAATGACAGATAACCAGCCTTCAGAACCGGCTGAATAACAAGAGCGCGTCAAGATGAATTGACGCGCTCTTATCGTATTCAGCACAGTTGGCTTACTCCTGCATCAGCAGTTGCATAACTACCTTGGCGGAGTAGGCAACCGGCGTACCCGGACCGAAGATGGCTGCTACACCTGCCTTGTACAGGAAGTCATAATCCTGAGCAGGGATAACGCCACCGGCGGTAACCATGATATCCGGACGACCCAATTTCTTAAGCTCGGCAATCACTTGCGGAATCAAGGTCTTGTGACCTGCAGCCAGCGAGCTTACGCCCAGGCAGTGTACATCGTTCTCCACAGCCTGCTTGGCTGCCTCTTCCGGAGTCTGGAACAGCGGTCCCATATCCACGTCGAAGCCGCAATCAGCATAACCCGTTGCTACAACCTTGGCACCACGGTCGTGACCGTCCTGACCCATCTTGGCAATCATGATACGAGGTTGACGACCTTCTTTCTTGGCAAACTCTGCCGTCAGACGGCAGGCTTCCTGGAAGTCTGCGTCGTTCTTTGTTCCTGATGCGTACACGCCTGAAATAGTTCTAATGGTTGCTTTATAACGTCCTACGACCTTCTCGCAGGCATCACTGATCTCGCCGAGCGAAGCGCGCAGACCGGCAGCCTTGACTGCCAATGCCAGCAGGTTCTCGCCCTTGCCACCGTCTGCCCAAGCCTGAACAGACTTGGTGATCTCAGCCAAAGCGGCTTGCACGGCTGCTTCGTCACGGTTAGCACGAAGCTGCTTCAGACGCTCAACCTGCTCGGTGCGTACGGCTGTGTTGTCGATCTCAAGGATATCGATCGGGTCCTCATGATCCAGACGATACTCGTTCACGCCGATGATCTTCTGGTTGCCTGAGTCGATACGAGCCTGCGTACGTGCCGCAGCCTCCTCGATACGCATCTTAGGAATGCCGGTCTCGATAGCTGCAGCCATACCGCCCAGTTTCTCGATCTCCTGGATATGTGCCCAGGCTTTGTCCATCAACTCTTTGGTAAGAGACTCTACGTAATACGAGCCACCCCACGGGTCAATCTCCTTGCAGACTTTCGTCTCCTCCTGGATATAGATCTGGGTGTTACGTGCGATACGTGCGCTGAAGTCTGTCGGCAGAGCAATAGCCTCGTCCAGAGCGTTGGTGTGCAACGACTGTGTGTGACCCAGTGCGGCACCCATAGCCTCGATGCATGTACGGCCTACGTTGTTGAACGGGTCTTGCTCGGTGAGCGACCAGCCAGAGGTCTGGCAGTGCGTACGCAGAGCCATGGATTTCGGGTTCTTCGCGCCGAACGACTTAACGATCTTTGCCCACAACATACGTCCGGCACGCATCTTGGCAATCTCCATAAAGTGGTTCATACCGATAGCCCAGAAGAACGACAGACGCGGAGCGAAAGTATCAACATCCATACCTGCGTTGACACCGGCACGCAGATACTCCATACCGTCAGCCAGCGTATATGCCAACTCGATGTCAGCCGTAGCGCCAGCCTCCTGCATGTGGTAACCGGAGATAGAAATACTGTTGAACTTAGGCATGTTCTGCGAGGTGTACTCGAAGATGTCAGCTATGATCTTCATCGAGAACTTAGGAGGATAGATGTACGTGTTACGCACCATAAACTCCTTCAGAATGTCGTTCTGAATAGTTCCGGCCATCTCTTCGAGCTTTGCACCTTGCTCCAGACCTGCGTTGATATAGAACGCAAGGATAGGGAGCACAGCGCCGTTCATGGTCATGGATACGGACATCTTGTTCAAAGGGATACCTGCGAATAGCACCTTCATATCCTCGAGCGAGCAGATACTTACACCCGCCTTACCTACGTCACCTACTACGCGCATGTTATCGGCATTGTAGCCACGGTGGGTCGGCAGGTCGAAGGCTACTGACAGACCTTTCTGGCCGGATGCCAGGTTACGACGGTAGAATGCATTTGACTCGGCTGCGGTGGAGAAACCGGCATACTGACGGATAGTCCAAGGACGGAGAGGATACATGGCGCTATACGGGCCACGAAGGAACGGAGGAATACCGGATACATAATCCAGGTGCTCCATGCCTTTCAGGTCCTCTTTGGTATAGATCGGCTTGACGTCGATGAGTTCCGGCGTCTGCCAATCGGCGGTGTTCGGACCAACAACCTTGCTGGCCGAAACTTGCTTGATATCAATTT
>CALZOG010000104.1 GCA_945827635.1 uncultured Bacteroidales bacterium | reverse complement strand
CGACGAGGCATATAGTAATGTACTTTTCTTAAGATTCGATTATAGTTCATAACTTATGCCTCCTGCTTCGGTTGTTCTGTCGCTTCAGCCTGCGGTTCGGCTACCGCGTTGGCTTCTGCCATATTCTGCTTTACCTGCTCGCAACACTCCTGGGCACGGGTCTTGACGTTTTCCGCAAAGTCCTGAGCACGATTCTTGGCTTCCTCTGCCAGGTCTCTTAGTTGTTCACGAGTCTGCTCGCTTGTTTTCGGGTGGAGCAATAACGCAACAGCAGCACCCACGGCTGCACCTGCAGCAAACAAAATTGTTGTTTTGATAAGACTTTTCATATTGGTATTATTTTATTGATTTGTTTCTGTTCTCTGTTTGTTTCAGCCCTTCAATAATATACGATTTCGTACAAAGGTACAAAAATATACGCAAACAATGATTAAGATTTCCTTAAGATTTCGTATTTTAACCATCAATAGGGATACAGAAAGCGCGGCACATGGCAGTGTCACGCTTTCCGAGGGGATGACAGATCCCAAAACTATTTACAGCAAGAATAGTCTTACGCAAATCGGAATCAGTCGATCTTGATATCTTTGTTCACATTCTTCGAGCCGAACAAGGCGTACCACAGGATGTACAGCAGGCAGGCAATTGTCACTACGTAACTGCCAATGTATCCAATACCGTCTGCCACCAATCCCTGCAGGAAGGGTACGATACCGCCACCGCATACCAATGCCATAAAGATGCCACTGGCAGCCGGAGTGTACTTGCCAAGTCCTTCTGCAGCGAGGTTGAATATACTACCCCACATAACCGAAGTGCAAAGGCCACAGCATACCATCAGTACCATGCTAACAGGCAGATCAACACCCTTGAACGAAATGACTGACGTTTCAGGCAGGAACATAACGCCCAATAGCAGGCATATACCCACCAACGAAACGACCGCTAACATCGTTTTCGAAGATACCTTACCGCCTATTGCACCACCAATCAGACGACCAAACATCATCATCAGCCAATACAAACCAACTATCGTTCCGGCGATGGCGGCACCTACAGTAGGATTGCCCGACATGTATAGGTTAGCCATGTTAGGTATGCCTACTTCCACTCCCACATAAAAGAAGATAGCCAATGCTCCGAATACAAAGTGACGGAATGAGAGGGGCGAATGTGGGTCTTTGGGTTGTGTACCGGCAAGACGGGCGGCTTTCTCCTCGGCTGTTTCCATGTGCGGTTCGGGGATATTGGTGAAGAAGATTATCACAAATGCCAGCAGGAAGATAGCCATAGCAATAATCATTGCCGGTGCAGCGTCAGATACAGATGCTGTCTCAACATTACCACCAATCAGATAGCCCAACAAGATCGGAGCAAGTGTACCGCCTATCGAGTTGCATGAACCACCAAACTGAATCAATTGGTTGCCACGATTGCCACCGCCACCCAAGGTGTTCAGCATGGGGTTTACTACGATATTCAATAGGCACATCGAGAATCCTGCTACAAAGGCGCCAATCACATATACGAGGAACGACTCGGCGTAACCCGACATCCATTGGATACCAACGCCTAAGAAACCTACCGTCACGGCAGTCAGCGACGTAAACTTGTACCCCTTACGTTTCAGGATGATGCCGGCAGGGATACCCATACAGGCGTAGGCGATGAAATTGGCCAACGTACCCAACTGCGACAGCGCGGCTGAAGCGTTGAACTGATTCTTAACGATGACGCCCATCGAACCTGCAAAATTGGTTACAAAGGCAATCATGAAAAATAGTGCGAACATCACCACAATGGGCAGGATGTTGCTTTTGCTTTGTTGTTTTGTCATAGATTGATATTTAAAATTAGTTTTTTGTTTCTTGATAACGCGATTACATAATGACGTGAAAACGTGATGGTGTCATTATTTTTCCAGAAATTTGAGCAGCTGCCTATGCAGATGCCGATAATGCTTGCCTTGTTTGAGGAAATGGTTGTCGTCGGGATAGACTAACATCTGATAATCCTTGTCGGCATTGATGAGTGCCTCCACCATGCGCCATGTGTTCTGCACATGTACGTTGTCGTCGGCATTGCCGTGCACAATCAGCAGTTCACCTTTCAGTCCGTCTGCCAGATGTGTGAGGTCGGCATCGTTGTAGCCGCCTTCGTTCACTTGCGGGCGACGCATGTATCGCTCGGTATATCCGCTGTCGTAGAGTCGCCAATCGGTAACAGGCGCAATGGCTATACCTTTGGCAATCAGCGGTGTACCGTCGTCTTGCAGCGGTTGCGTACACAGGCAACGCAGCACTTCGTAACCGCCGTAACTCCAACCAGCCATGTAGATCTTGTGGTTATCCGCCCAAGATTGGTCGGATATCCATTTGGCTACAGCCAGTTGGTCGTCCGCCTCGCGTCCCATGCGCATGTACGCGTAATTGCGGTACGCGCGTCCCTGTGCGTCAGTACCGCGCGGATCGGCAATAACCACCACGTAACCGAGATCCGCCAATCCATACTCCCAACGACGACGCCACGTATCGGTTACGCGCTGTGAGGCAGGCCCACTGTACTGAAGCATGACAACAGGGTATTTGTGCGCAGGATTGAAGTCCCGCGGATAGAATATACATGCCTGCAAATCCGCATCGCTTTGCGGCGTACTTATGGGAATTGTTGTAAACTGTTTGGCAGGCATTTGCAAGCCCCTCCATTGCTTAAGAATAGCAGTATTGTCTAGGATTGTCTCGATATTGCCTGTTTTCAGTATGCATTTACTATATACAATAGGTCGCTGGTCGCTCTCATGAGCAAGGATCGCCTGCTTGCAGTCAGATGATAGGTGCATGGTGTTCCAGCCGTGGGATTCGCCAATCTTGGCGAATGTATTTTTCTTAAGGTTCAACGCATAGCATACGCGCTCACGTGGTGTGGGTGCGGCTTGCAGATAAAGCGTCTGCGTTGATTCATCAAAGCCATACAAAGCGGTAATATCAACGCCTTTGGCGGAGTTAGTATTTTGGGAATTTGCCAATTTAAGTATCTCTTCATTTGCGGGCAGAAGCTTCTGCGAAGCGCCGTTCGCAGAACACATAAACGCGCTTCGCCAGCCTTCGCGCTCGGAAAGAACAACAAACCTACCGTCGGAAAGCCACTGCCAGTCATCGAACAAAGAGTAATCAACATAGTAGTCGTTGCTACTCTCTTCGTAGAGCGAGGTGCATACCAATGACGCAGGATTGCAAGTAAAAACCTCCATCTTGTTCTGGTCACGGTTGAGCGTGAGGATAGCGAGTTGCTGAACAGGTTCCTGATCTTTCTTTGCAGCAGGCAGCGTTCGCCAGCAGATACGCGGGATATAGCGGTCATCTGCTTCTGGGAGCGATGCTTCGCGGATATCCTTGTTGGAGATCGTATAGATCTGCACCGATGGTTTGGCGTTTTGCTCGCCGGCACGCGGATAGGACTGCGTGACGGTTTGCGGATGTCCGTCGGGCAACATCATCTGCCACGAAGTTGACGGCACGTCTTGGTCATCCAAACGGATGAAGGCGAGTTGCTTGGAGTCGGGCGAGAACTGCATGAGGCAGGTCCGTCCGAACTCTTCCTCGTACAGCCAATCAGCTATGCCGTTCCAAACGGTTGAGGGCGTGGCGGTCACGGCAACCTCCGTGCCGAAATCGAGTTTGTGGAGATAGATATTGTTATCAGCCTTGACAAAAGCGATATACTTGCCGTTCGGCGAGATGATAGCGTCACGTACGGGCTTGTCGGACAATGGTTTACGCGTATTCTTTTGCGTATCCACAATCACATAGTTTGCCAGGAACGAACGGCGGTAGATCTGTTGTTTGTCGGTATAATCCAGCCGGTAACGCTGGTCAGGCAGATTGCCGAGAATGCTGTCCTGCTGATACGTGGAAAGCGTCTTGACATCATATACTCCATCCAGGATGTCATTCATCACATCCGCAGGCGGAGCTGCTGAGACAACAGCAGTCAGGGCTACGGCTATCAGGGTTGACGAAAGTTTATTCATTGGTTTACTATTCTTTAGTGATTGATTTGCAGGTATTTCTTGCCGTTCTTGATAACAAGCGTATGCGTACCTATGTTCATTCTGTACTCGTGCAGATTGTCGTTATTCGGAGTAGTTACATCTCCGCCGAACGGGAACGAAGTGTAAAGTGTTGTTACTTCCACTCTGTCGTCAAGCGCGTAGAACAGCAGGTTATGTTCCAGCTGCGAGTCGGCTGTGACAGCAAAATAGAACTCCGCGTCAGCATCAAAACTGTAACTTATATAGTATGTATTATTTCCCGCCTTGCCGGCTACCACGTAGTGCGGCATGGCATCATGCTCAGCCTCTGAGGGAGCAAACAGCCAAGGTATATTTGACGCATTGGTCAATGCAAACTTGCCTTTGTTGGACAAATATACCGATGTATTGCTTGCTTTATGCTGTATAGCGAGTGTATCGCCCGACACCTGTAACGTATAGATACACTGCGTTTTGCAGAACTCGTCCGGCATTGCCACCCAACCGTTGTCGGCAGGTATTGTATATCTGTCGGCAGGAATCAGATTGTTCGCCACCTGCCCGGAAGCAATCAGCATCAAGCCGTTGAGCGGTTCGTACAAAGCCATCATATAGTCGCCGGATGTCAGTTCGTCAGTCGGATACCACGGTTGCGGTTCATCGGCTTGCACGTACACAGCATGCAGCGTGCAATCGGACTCCGGATAAAACATTGCGCCGGCGTTATTCGCGGCTACAGCCGAATAACTGCTGTAGCAACACGTTCTCGCCCATCCGTAGAACATCCAGTTCGTGTCACCGGTCTGCACATCCGGCAAGGTTATTCCTGCTCCTGGTCGGGATTCGGTTATAGGCGATATCTGCTGCGAGATATGTGTGTCAAAAGATACCGTATATGCCGGCAGTTCGGGTGCAGTATAGGTCAATTCGACCGACTGGAGGTAGAGCGAGTTCTGCGAGGCAAGTATATGCAAGGTGATTGGCACACCCGGCGGAACGTTTGTATCCCCCAGATTGTGCACTATATCCACCCATTCCTGGCTGTATGCTCCCGCCCATTCTGGAGCGGCGAACGTAGCCGTGCCGATGCTCCACAATGTTGCCTCACCTACTCTCATTTGCAGTTCGCCTTGTCCGGACGATTTGTTGGAGTGCATGCTCAGTCTGACCGATTGCAGGCGGCAGTTGTCGTAGCCGTTGATGGTAAGCGTCAGGTCATTTCCGGCGGTCATCTGTCCGGACCGGCTGCCCGATTGCTCATAGGTGCACGTCGAGCCCGCAGGAACATCTCCCGACGGTACAGCCTGCTTGCCTGTGATTGTATATAAGGCTATGAGCAAAAACAAGGTTTTCATCGTTCACGCACATTATTCCGAAGCAAAGATACAAAAAAAATCTGACTTCTGCAAATATTGTTCGGATTTTTTGCATTTTTTCTTTCATTTTGTTTCGAAAT
>CALZOG010000103.1 GCA_945827635.1 uncultured Bacteroidales bacterium | reverse complement strand
AGATCGTAGTTCTCGTTGGCACTTGGTGGGTAATAGTACCGATTTCCCTGATGGATGGAATGTTAGTCTTGCTAACATGATGAAGAAAAAGGTAGGCCATTCAACGGAAAGTGCTGTATATTTTACAATTAATGTAACCTCTACGGATGCTAAAGAATTTAAGATTGTAGATGATAACGATGGAAGTGGTAATATATGGTACGGTTATAGCAATGAGGCTCAGTACCAACGTAATTGGACAAACACAAACACCTATACCATATACAATGGATCAGGAAATAGTCAAAGTTTAAAGTATACTCCTACCGTAACAGGTCCGTATGAGTTTAAGGTTGATTATTCAGACGCTGCTAATGTAGCTGTAACTATAACCTACCCAACGCCCTATACCGTGACGTATTCTGTTTCACCAGATGGGGCAGGAGACGCAATCACGACCAGTCCAAGTGTAAGTAGTGGTGGGAAAATTGCAGCAGGAACAAGTGTAACATTTACGCGCGGAGATGCAAATGCCGGTTATGAATGGTATCGTTGGGAAGATGGCAGTGGTTCAGAGTTAGGCACAGGCAGCACATATATCACATCCATTACAGCAAACACAACTGTTGTTGCGAAGTATAGAGCAAAGACTTATACCATCACACTGGATCAACAAACAGGCGCACCAGGTTATGGTTCATCAGGAACGGCTGCCAACCCAACTGCAACGTACAATGAGGTTCTGCCAGCTATATCCGGCTCAATGCCTGCCGGCACAGGAAGCTACAGTTTCATGGGCTTTTATACCGGGACTTTAGGAACGGGATTGCGTTTGACGGATGCTTCAGGCGCATGGATAGCTTCGGTTGAGGGTTACACCGATGCAGACACGAAATGGATTCATGCTGATAATGTTACGCTATATGCTTACTACAAGCAAGCGGAGATTAGTGAATTGACACCTGATCCGGCAATCATTGCTCCGGGCGAGACCGTGACAGTTACTCCTACACTCTTGCCGGCTCCGGCAGGGACGCATATAATTTGCTGGGAGTTGCAGTACAGCAACGGAACAGCTCTGCCTTCGCAGCCTACATTTACTCCGGGAGCAGGAAACGCAGTAAGTTTCCGTGCACCGGCAGCCAGTGCTACGTACAGGATTCAGGCTACATTGCGTTCGGGTAATGATTGCGGCGGCGGATCGGTACTGAGCACACGTGCTGCCACATTCCAAGTAGCAGGTGATCACACCGTGACCGTACAATACAAGTGTGGTGGTGTAACCATCAAGGCTGCAACAGAAATGACAGCCCGTCCGTTAGTATGGTCAGATGCTATTACTGCTCCGAATGACATATTCGGGTACACCTTCAGTAGTTGGACTGCCGGTGATGGTGTAACCATTACAGATGATAACGGCGAGACAACTAAAGCTGAAAGTTCTAACGCCACCATCAAAGTAAAGGCTACATACGGCGGAACACTGACTGCTAACTACACGCAAAAGAGCCTCATCTATTTCAAGAACACATTAGGTTGGAGCAACGTGTATGTGAACTTCTTATCAGATGTTGGTTATTGGGCTGGTGGTAATAACGCAGGAAAGGGATCAGGTAATAAAGCAGTTGCTGATAGAAACCTCGCTATGAGCCTTGTTGAGGGAACCACAGATATTTATTACTATGATTATGGTTCTGCCGGCATCACTCCGACGCAATATGTATCATTTACTCAAGAGGATATGGACGGCTACGAATTCTTCCATCAGAGTGAGCCAAAATGTGCACACGTAGTTTATCCGACTCGTCCATCAGACGATCTTAATACAGATGATAAAAACGGACGTGGATTCTACGCCAGCACGCCAATGTTCGTTCCACGTGCAGTTGAAGAGAATGAAGGTATAAACCAAAATAACGGCAGAGCAAAATACTACAACGACGGCTATTGGACGAAGTTTACTGCCGGTACAGGTTATACTCTCGAAGTGTATAATACTAACGGCAATGCACTCTTGAAATCCATTGCATTCACATCTGCTGATGATTTGATGCCAATGAAAGCCTTCGCAGACTTGGAAGCCGGTGCTACCTACAAGTTCCAGCTCAAGCGTGATGGAGATGTGTATTATGGCAATAGCGGAACCATGACACACAATAATCATGGACAAGAAACCGCTTGGGAGTTCACCAACTCCGGACTCACGAAGTGCACCATCACCACCACTGCTGCAGGCAACTACACATTCAATCTGAGTTACTCAGCGGACGCTAACAATAAGTACCGCCTGCGTATTGCCGTAGATTATCCTGTTGCAACTGGCGACTATCGCATCATGTACCAAGACCGTGCGAATTGGTCACAAACCTCAGCACACTCTGCTGCTTGGGGACATCCGTCATCAGTGATCACCAAGAACAGCAGTGCAACAGAGCCCAAGGCTGATACCGTTTCGTTATACGTTGCTTGTGGTTCATCACCAAGCGCCAAGTTCCAAGAAGCGACTGTCGACCCAAGCACGGGTGCTATCTCTTGGGCAGATATTGACGGCGGAACAATTGACCTTAGCGGCATAACAAAGAAAGGTGTATATAATTTTATCGTTTCGCAAATAGCAAACGGCACGGCTATCTCACTTACCAAAACTGAAGCGTACACAGGTAACTATTACATCCGTACCGACTGTGTCGGTGGTGGCAAATGGGATAACTTCCGCGGTGATATCAACCATTTGATGACTTTCTCCGACTATGCGGCAACACAATCAAAAGATGCGGGCGACACAGGCTTCACGCATTATCTTGCACATTGGGTAACGAATGGTACAAATGTGAAATTCACCATTGCTAATGACTATAGCCAATGCATAACGGACACATTGGCGGAAGATCTTGGAACTGTAATTGCTACAATCAACGCCAGTGGCTATTTGACAAGTGCAAGTGCGAACATCCGCTTTATGTGGAATCAAGTAACCAACAAACTGAGCCGTGCATATATAGCAGGTTCGGGTAACATTACTGAACGATTCCTCGTACTGGAAGGTGACGCCAAGATGTACGATGAGAACGGCAACGCGTTGACAGGTGAACATCAAGACCATGACCCGTATGGAACAAAATTGGGCACAGACAACCAAGTAATCATGCATGACAAGGAGAACTTCGTTTACGAGCGCACCATACAAGTCAACACTAAGGCACGAGCAAGATTGAGCGCTGCCTACAATGACACGACGCAATACTTCATCGGCTCGTCCGGAGATTTTGCAGAAGGCACGACAGTTGAGTTGCTTGGTGGTGAAATAAGTCAAACGAAGTATACGATGCGTATCGTATATGACTTCAAGACCAACCGTCTGGTAACGGCATACATGCCTTCTGGCGCAGCAATAACCGAAAATCTGGCTATCAACGCCGACATTATGTTGGTACGTGAGCATCAGAACGCCGGTCAGCAACTGACGTTTGCAGGTGATGGTTCGCTGTCAGCAGTCAAGACTGTTTATGGTGTGATGCGCTTCAACCGCTGGACGCTGAATAACAAGAGCACAGCCGCCGGTCATGCGCCAGTAGGTGATCCGAAGTCCACCTACGAACGTAGTCTGTACTGGATATCGTTCCCGTTTGACGTGAACCTGAGCGATGTATTCGGCTTCGGTACGTACGGCACGCACTGGATCATCGAATACTACGATGGTGATGAGCGTGCAAAGGAAGGTTACTGGGCTGACAGCGAGGGATTCTGGAAGTACGTCACCAACCGCAACGGCTATAAGCTGAAAGCCGGCAAGGGATATATACTCGCCCTTGACCTCGACCTGATGCGCGAAAACAACACCTCGTTCTGGGCAAACAAGATTGAGCAGGTTGAGTTGTTCTTCCCGTCAGCTGATGAAGTTGGAAACATCAAGGAGACAGACACCGAGATTGATATTCCTGCACACGAGTGCACGATTGCTGCGCGTCCGGGAATGAGCGATGACCGCAGGAAGAAGGATAGCCACTGGAACATCATAGGTGTACCGAGTTATGCTAACTACGGCTCAGAGTTGAAGGATGACAGCGGTGATACTATAACCTGGAACGATAGTCCTGCAACGAAAGATATGCCGTTCCTGTACGAATGGAACATGGTGGATAACACCTACAGCGTACAGAGCGGTACGACCTATCCGTTCAAGTCGATGCACGCCTACATGGTTCAGTACAACGGCAAGCTGAAGTGGTTGCTCGCCAGTGCGACACCGGCATCACCGGTGATAGCCCGCCAAGCCAATGCGCCGAAAGATGTAGAGTTCCGCATAGAGTTGCAGGCAGGTGAGAAGACCGCCGATCAGACCTTTGTGAAGATGAGTACCGACGAGCAGATAAGCACGGCATTCGACTTCAACTACGACCTGAGCAAGCAGATGAACAGCGGCAAGGCGAACATCTACACGATGGTTGAGGGATATATCCAGACAGCAGGCAACTGCCTGCCGATGAGCGAGCAGACAACAGTTGTGCCGGTAGGTGTGAAGATTGCAGCCGACGGCGATTACACCTTTGCTATCCCCGATGGTACAGCAGGCATAGGCGTAACGCTGATTGATACCGAGACCGGCATCCGCACCAACCTGAGTGCGTTGACCTACACGATTGCACTGACAGCAGGCACCTACGACAACCGCTTCGTACTGGAGTTCTCGCCGATACGTAACGTACCGACAGAGCAGTCAGAGGTCAGAAGTCAGAAGTCAGAGGTCAGCAAAGTGCTGATTGACGGGTTGCTGTACATCGTACGCGATAATAAGATGTACGACGCACGCGGTGCAATGATAATGGAGAAGTAATTGACATTAAGTTAGAATAACATGAAAACCATGAGACATAAAATTATCAGTGTGGTAGCAGGCATGCTGTTGGTATGCCTGCTGCCGGTAGGCGCACAGGACAGGTCCTGGCAAAGTACATCCGCTATGCAGCAAGGCAGCACGCACAGGTTCGACATACGGGCGGTGGATGAAGCCAACGTAAGCTACAAGTACCTATTGATGACCTCGACCTCACCGCTGCGTGCCGGCGAAGAATCGCCGTTGCTGGTGGAAGAAGAGGCTAACGCTGCACATAAAGGTAGTATCCGGCACGGCGGGTTCATCACTCCGAGTAATCCGGGTGATCAGAGTGGGGAGTACCCGATCGGCGAGCCGTGGATACTGTTGCTCTTTGCCGCTGCACTTGCCGCGACGACAGCCATCAGGCTGCGTCGCCGGCAACCGGCGGAGGGAGAATAAGCTGTACGGATTGGACGGATTATACGGATGAGAGGGAAAGAAACGGGGTAAACTGTACCGATTGGACGGATTATACGGATGAGAGGGAAAGAAACGGGGTAAACTGTACGGATGGGACGGATTATACGGATGGGAGGGAAAGAAACGGGGTAAACGGTACGGATGGGACGGATTATACGGATGAGAGAGAAAGAAACGGGGTAAACTGTACGGATGGGACGGATTATACGGATGGGAGGGAAAGAAACGGGGTAAAC
>CALZOG010000102.1 GCA_945827635.1 uncultured Bacteroidales bacterium | reverse complement strand
CTCGGCTTTGCAGCCGGAGTGGCGGCGGGTGTCTCGTACGGACTGAATCCGCTGTTCGGCAAACCGCTTTTGGACGGCGGTGTGCCGGTGTTGTCGCTCTTGTTCTTCCGTTATGCTATCTCGGCGGTGATCTTAGGTCTCTGGATGGCGTTCCGGCATGAGTCTTTCCGCATCAACGGGCGGGAAATGCGGCTGCTGGTTGTGCTCGGCTGTCTGTTCGCCGCCAGCAGTGTCTTTCTCTTCGAGTCGTACCGGTTCATTCCTTCGGGGCTGGCGACGACGTTCGTTTATCTGTATCCGGTCTTTGTGGCGCTTATCATGGTCGGGCTGCATGTCTATCCCAAATGGCAGGTATGGCTGTCTATAGCCGCCACGGTTGCGGGAGTGGTCTTGCTCAGTTGGCCCGCCGCCGGAACTGAGATTCACTGGCTCGGCATTGTTCTCGCGGCGATGTCCGCTTTGAGTTATGCCGTCTATCTGGTGATCGTCAACCGCTCGCAGCGTATCAAACATATCTCCGAACACATGCTCACGTTCTATGGTCTGGTGGTAGGCGCTGTCGCTTTTCTGGCATACCTGCTTATTGACGGAACACCGGTGCTGCAAGGCATAGACACCACTTCGGACGTGCTGAATCTCATCGGCTTGGCTATCTTCCCGACTATGATAGCCATGCTGACGATAGCCCTTTCCACACGCCTTATCGGTCCGACTAAAACGTCTGTTTTGGGTGCTTTCGAACCCGTAACGGCAATCTTGGTCGGCACACTGGTCTTTGGCGAACCGCTGACGGTCAACATCCTCGTCGGCATCGTCATCTGCATTGCCGCCGTCCTCTTCATGATCCTCAGCGAGAAGTAAAAATAAGATCATCCGAAACTCATATGACCTACGACGAATACATAGCCCAACAGCAGCAAGCGATAGATGAGGAGCAGCAGGACGATAGCTGTTTTCTCGAATATCAGCCCGAAGGGCAGTTTGTACGTGGGCACTAAATAGATAAATGAATATGACACTACAAGAAGCAATCCAAGTCCGCCATAGTGTGCGGCAGTACAAGGACACCGCCATCGAGTCAGAGAAAATAGCGCAACTGCAAGCGCTGATTGACGAATGCAACCGCGAGGCGGGCGTGCATATCCAGTTAGTGACCAACGAACCGAACTTTCAATCAGCAGAAGTACCTCTTTGTGCTGCATGACAACAACCGCGTGGATGCCAAACCGAACTATTTGCTTATCGGTAGCTACGTCCACACCGACCTGGGCATCGTCAAATACCATTTCGAAGTCGCCGCCGGAAAAGAGAATTTTGAATGGATTACGTGGTAGCCATAGGCTATGCCCTCCAAATACGTAGCAAACGATGACAAACACGACGTTCCATCACACCCGTCGACCGGGTTTCCTCCTTGGCTTTGTTGATTTCTTTACAGCCGGACTATTCTTCTTGTTCTATATGCCGTTAGGTGGGCGGCAAGATGAGATAGAGACGATTCTCGGGCATAAAGTGCAGCCTTACTGGAAAGCTTACTTATGGGGTATTCCCACAGCCTTTATCTACACCTTGGTTTGGATGGCACGTATTGCGGAAGAACGTATGTTTCCGCCGTTCTATACCGATTGCGGCAAGAACACGCATAGAAGCTATTCCGTGGCATACGAACTGGGCTTCCCGGAGCAATTCACCTTCCGCAAGTACTTCAAATCCCACACCGGACAATCCCCCACTGAATACCAGCAAGCGCAAAAAACAGATGGCATAAACATCGATAAATAATAAAAATCCCACAAATATTTGCAAATGTGGAATAATTTTTGTATCTTTGCACTTGATTTTGATAAATGAAACGATTCGGGTTCATATTGTTGACTTTGGTAAGCATCGGCATTCTGTTGTTTATGCCGAAGGATAAGCCCGCTGCGGAGCCGGTTCACACATCCGGTTGCGTGGTGCGACAAACCGACCTTCACGCGCTTGTTGGGATACAAGGCGAACCCTTGCCCCTCGCCAGTGCAGGAGGACGTATAACAACCTCTGAACCCACTCATTTTAGTTCAAACACCGAGCGCACGTCTTTCGGCAAGAACAGAACCCGAACGGCATTCTTGCGCAAAATGATTCATCATTATCAACATGTTTTTATTGTTTTCCGCGGTCAGGAACGGCTTGAGACAAGTCCTTTCTGCTCGTCTGCCGGAAGTACGTACTATGTGTACTTCCTCCGGCGCATCTTGTGTTGACATTCAGCGAAATAACTGAATATTAACAACACAAATAGAAACAATAAAATGGTATCATCTTATTTATCGAATCCTATTTTATTAGGACTTTTCATGGTTGTTGGTTTAGTGCTTTTGGTCAAAGGCGCAGACTGGCTTGTGGATGGCGCATCCAAACTTGCCAAACGCTTAGGCGTAACGAATCTTGTTATCGGTCTGACCATCGTAGCGTTTGGAACGTCTATGCCGGAGTTCGTGGTGAATATGGTCTCCGTAGCGGACAGTGCAACCGACCTTGCCATTACCAACATCCTCGGTTCAAATATCATTAACACACTTGTTATCCTTGGGTGCTCTGCGCTTGTATGCCCGCTGGTGGCTCAGCGGAGCACGGTTCGTCTTGACATCCCGTTGAATATCGTGGCAGGAATACTGGTGTTGGTCTTTGTGTTTATCACCTCTCCGATGGAGCCCAAAGGCTTGTCACGCGTAGAAGGATTAGCGTTACTGGTTGTCTTCGCTGCTTTCCTTTTCTATACGTTATACACCGCTAAAGCCGATGCCACGACAACAACCGAATCCACTCCTTTCCCACTTTGGAAATGCGTGGTTCTTATTCTGTCCGGGCTCGTCGGCTTGGTCGTTGGAGGAGAAATGATTGTTAAGAGTGCCGTGGCGATTGCGCGTTATTACGGTGTAGCCGAATCAGTTATCGGTCTGACCATCGTAGCGCTCGGAACCTCTTTGCCGGAACTGGCAACATCCGTTGTGGCGGCATTCAAACACAACAACGACATTGCCATCGGCAACGTTGTCGGAAGCAACATCTTCAACGTGTTCTTCATCTTGGGAACAAGTGCAATAATCAAACATTTGCCTGTTTATCCCGGCATCGAGATAGATGCCGCTTGGGTAGCCATCAGCGCGTTAGCCGTTTGGCTGTTGCTTTGCAACAAGAACCGCTCTATCAACCGTTGGGGCGGAGCTCTTCTGCTGGTATTGTACGCCGGCTACCAGACATACAGGCTTTTAATATATTAACAAAATTAATTTATTCATTATGGAAAATCAATCACAATGGCTGAAAGAAGTAGTAGTTCTGCAGCCGTATATCACTCGTAAACCCATGTTCTTTGGATTGTTCAATCGCTTGGTTTATGCTCCGACGGACAGCCGAATCGGTTTCACATGTCGCTATTATGCGCCTCTTCTTCGCGATGAGCTGAAGGAGTTGTTTGCACTCGAGGACCAAGCATTGGAAAAGCGTCTGGCTAAGATGAACCGCTTTGAACAGGCTGTAAACGGAAATCTGTTAGTCGATTGTTGCGTGTCTGAAGACAAAGAATTTGCGGCTCTGCAACTAAAGCACTTTGCACAGATAGACTACCAGCCGATTAGTGAGATGCGATTCTTGCAAGGAGAAGCAGCCAAACACGCGGCAAAAGTCTTTGATTTGTAATGCATAGTATCAAACGTTAAAAATTATTCATTAAAAAAATGCTGAGGTTTGTTGAATTTTTTTGACGAAAAACTTGCATAATTCAGAAAAATATTGTAACTTTGTACCGTGATTCAGTTTGTCCGGAAATATTCGTGTGTCGTGGTGCTCATTTTGATGAGTGCTTTTGCGACATGTCTGATTGCGGACGAATGGAGCGATATGCTATATGCATGGCAGGATATGCAGATTGAGACCACGGCAGAGATTGAGGTCGAAGATTTCGAATGGGATGAGTTTGGCGGGGATAATGGGACAGGAATAACGACTACAAGTCGTATCTATGCCTCCTCTTTCTCCCTTCCATTCTGGGATGGGTTAGGATCAGGCTCCTTTCCTTTTATTTCCGACAAACAGCGTCTCGGATTAGTGCGTCGTTATGCCCTGCGAAAAGTCGTTTTACGCCATAACTATGACAGGACATAAACGATAACGGTATGAACTCCTAAGAGTTTGTGCCGTTTTTTATTGCAAATCGTAAACAAATCCTACATCGTAAATAATAAAATCGTAAATGAACAAATGGTAAATGTAATTAGTATTTTAACAGCCCTTTTGACACTTACGGCAGGTATCGGTGTGTTCCTTGTAGCCTGTACGATGATGAGTAGCAACCTTGAGTCCGCGGCTTCACGGCGGCTCAAACGACTATTCTCGCACACTGGCAACAACAAGCTGGTAGGCGTTGGTATCGGAACCCTCGGAACGGCAGCTATCCAGTCCAGTGGAGCCGTTACGGTCATGGTCATCGGTTTCGTGAACGTGGGAATCATGTCCCTCACGCAAGCCGCCACCATCATCTACGGCGCAAACATCGGTACAACCGTCACGGCGCAATTAGTGGCACTCGGTCTATCGGGCTCCAACAGTCTCTCCACAACCGTCATCTTTGCAGCTTTTGCAGGTATAGGAGCATTTATGATGCTTTTCTCCAAAAGCGACGCATGGAAGAAAACTGGCGGCATCCTCACGGGTTTCGGTATGCTCTTCGTCGGTCTGAGTATGATGGCTAACGCCATGGATGAGTTCGCGGCACTCGATTCCGTCAAACTCTTCCTCGCCTCTATCAGTAACCCGCTGTTATTGGTGCTCTTAGGTGCTATCATAACCGCTATCATCCAGTCCTCGTCCGTCATGACGTCCATCGCAATCACTATGGCTGTCACGGGGCTTATCTCGCTCGACCAAGGTATCTACCTCACGATGGGAAGTAACATCGGTTCGTGCGTCGTGGCGATTATTGCTGGTCTCACCAGCGGCGTGGCTGCCAAACGGACAGCGATGATCCACCTCATCTTCAATGTCTTGGGCGTCGTACTCTTCCTCTGCGCAGGAGGTCTGATTAAACTCACAACCGGCGGCACATATAGTTTTGGAATTCTCTTCGAACGTTTCTTCCACACGCCGCAACTCCAACTGGCTATGTTCCACACGGTCTTCAATGTCACAACCATGTTAGTAGCCCTTCCGCTGACCAATATGCTTGTGAACATCGCTTGCAAACTCGTCAAAGACCAGCCTGCACAACAGACCGACGAACCCCATCTCTATTTCCTTGACCCGCAGATGTTACGCACGCCGGTAGTTGCTATCCGTCAGCTCAAAGAGGAGATCGAGAACATGTCGCAAATGGCGTTGCAGAACTACCAACGTGCCATCCGGGACGTCACGACATTAGACGATTCCGAACGCGATGAGTTCAACCGCACGGAGCGCCAACTCAACTATCTCAACCGCGAATTAGTCCACTACGCCTTGCTGATCTCTAATAGCCAACTTAGCGAGTTCGACCACCAATACCTCGTCTCCACCATCCGCACGGTCAGCGACTTGGAGCGTATCGGCGACTACGCGAAGAACATCGTTGAGTACGCCGACAGCCTGCGCCAACAGGAGGTACGTTTCTCCGACTACGCCCTCAATGAGATAGACCAGATGAACCAACTCATTGCCCGACTCCACGAAGCCACTATGCAGGCATACCATAAAATGGATATGGCCGCACTCGGGCGCGCTAACCAGATTGAAGACGAGATTGACCGTCTGACTGACGAGATGGAGCGCAATCATATCCAGAGGCTATCGTTGGGTATATGCAAACCGCAAGCCGGTACCGAGTATATCTCCCTTGCCCAGAACTCCGAACGTGTCGCCG
>CALZOG010000101.1 GCA_945827635.1 uncultured Bacteroidales bacterium | reverse complement strand
GACTTTCGACTATTGACTTTCGACTATCGACTATCGACTATCGACTATCGACTTTCGACCTTCGACTTTTGACTTTTGACTTTTGACTTTTGACTTTCGACTTTCGACTTTTGACTTTCGACTAATGTTCTTTCAAGTACTTCTCGCTGAGTCGGTCGAGCAGTGCTTTGGTGTCGGGGTCGTTGGGGTCGCGCAGTTCGTTCGGCAGTTTAGGAACGCGCAGTTTCATTCCCGGCTGCACATGATCGGGCGAACTGATCCGGTCGCGGTTAACCTCGTAGATGAACACCCAGTACGCCTTTTCGCCGTAGCGCTTCTTGGCTACCCACGCCAGGCGGCTGTCCTGTCCGACTGTTTCCTCCTGCAGAAACTCCGTGAACTGGCGCTGGCTGTCATCCATCCACGGGCTCGCGGGTGCCGGTGCTGCTTCGGTCGTTTCAGCCGATGCAGCGGGCTGCGGCTCTTCGGCAGGTATAACGGCTTGTACGTCGGTGGCGGCAGGCTCTTCGGGTGTGGTGCTTACGCGCTGCTCAATGTTGCTGCGCATGCTGTCCGTCCAGTTCACGATCTGGTGACGCAGAATGAAGTATGCAATCACCAGCAGCATGGCAAACACACCGATGGTTATCAGTCCTGTCAGCCACGGGTTGAACTGTTTCTTCTCCTCCTTATTATTTCTATCTTCTGTCAGCGCTTGTGCTCTCTCAGCAGGCTCTGCCTGCGGTCTCTCTTCTGTCAGCGCCAGCGGTCTGTCAGCAGGCTGTGCCTGCGGTCTCTCTTCTGTCAGCGCCAGCGGTCTGTCAGCAGGTTCTTCCTGCGGTCCCTCAGCAGATGTCATGGCGTTGAGTTCGCTCAGTATGCCTTTGATCTCCTCCGCCTGCTCGCCGAGTTTCTGTATGGGGTCAACCGGTTCGGTAGCAACTGCCGTCTTGCGTTTGCGTGCCGGCTGGCTTTTGTCTTCTGCCGCTGTGCGGTTGTCTGCCACAAACACCACTTTCTTGTGTCCGGCTATGGTTATACGTTCGCCGGTGGTGACGTTCACGCTTTGGCGTGCAGGCATATCCTGCAACTTGAATGTGCCCAGGCCGTTGACGGTTACGCTGCCATCTTTCTGCAGACCTTCCTGAATAGTGCTTGTTAGGCTGGCGAGGAAGTCGTCCGCCACTTTCTCACTTACGTTGCTGCGTGCACTCAGTGCCTTGCGCAACGATACTAATGTCAAATGTTCTGCCATAAAATCATGTACGATTTTGTGATTTACGATTTGTTCATTTGTTCACTGCGTCCTTGAGCCGTGGGTTAGCCTTGAATGTCCACACATCTTTAGCCGGAACGTGTGTTTTCTTGCCGTTACGCGGGTTAGTGACTGTACGTGCCTGGTGCGGGCGTACCTCCAGCGAGCCGAAATGTTGGATCTTCACGTCGCCGCCCTCATTGAGTGCGTCGGTGATGATCTGAACGGTTTGTTGCAGCAACTGTTCGGTTGCCTGCTTGGTTAGTGCCGCTTTCTGCGACACGGATTGTATTAAGTCTTTGTGTGTCATATTCTTTTGTTGTGTCAAGTTGAGTGTTGAGTGTTGAATGTTGAGTGTTGAATGTTGAGTGTTTAATGTTGAGCGTTGAGTGTAATAAACTATCAACTCTAAACTAACAAACGACGCTAAACACTAAACGTTAAACACTAAACAAAACCGTATAAATCCACTCCCTCGTATCCTGTTATCCGAACGTCGTAGAACTCCCCGACTCTCAACTCTGAACTTCTCTCAGCGCTCAACTCTGAACTTCTTTCAACGCTCAACTCTGAACTTCTCTCAACGCTCAACTCTAAATTTCTCTCAACGCTCAACTCTGAACTTCTCTCAACGCTCAACTCTAAACCCTCAACTCTAATCAGCACCTCGCAATCCACCTCTGGCGAGTCGGCTTGTGTGCGTCCGATAAAGTAGTCGCCCTCTCGGCGGTCGATGATCACGCGTTGTACGGTGCCTACTTTCTGTTCGCTTTTCTCGGCGGCTATCTGCTCCTGTATGAACATCAGTTCGTCCAGCCGTTGCTCTTTTACTGCCTGGGGTATATCGTCCTTGTAATGGTTGGCGGCGTATGTGCCCTCTTCCTCGCAGTAGGCGAACGCTCCCATGCGGTCGAAGCGTTGCTTCTGCACCCAGGCTTTGAGTGCCTCAAAGTCCTCTTCTGTCTCTCCCGGATGTCCGACCATGAGTGTGGTGCGGAGCGTTATGCCCGGCACCTCGCGGCGTATGCGGTCGAGCAGTGCGTCCTGTTCGGCAGCGGATATATGCCTGCGCATGAGGCTGAGCATGCGGTCGGTGCAGTGCTGTAGGGCTATATCCATGTACTTGCAGATGTTCGGATGTCTTGCCATCACGGGCAGTATGTCGTACGGAAAGTCCGTCGGGTAGGCGTAATGCAGGCGTATCCACTGCACGCCCTCTATCTGAGCCATTCTATCAATCAGTTCTGCCAACCTGTGCTCCCCGTAGATATCCGAGCCGTACGATGAGAGGTCCTGCGCTATCACGTTGAACTCTTTCACGCCCTTGCTGACCAGCCATCGCACCTCATCGAGTATCTCGTCCATCGGTCGCGAGGTGTGTCTGCCGGTGATGAGCGGTATAGCGCAGTACGAGCAGAATCGGTTGCATCCCTCGCTGATCTTCACGTAGGTATAGTGTGGCGGCGTGGTTATTGTCCGCTCGTAGGGTGCACAGCCTTTGGATGTTTCGCCTGTCAACTTATTACTTTCAACTCCCGAACTACTCTCAACACTAAACGCTAAACTTCTTTCAACACTAAACGCTAAACGCTCAACTAACTCATCAAAATCAAACTTCCCGTACCACCCATCGACCTCGGGTATCTCTGCTGTGAGCTCCTGCATGTACCGCTGACTAAGGCAACCCATGACGTACAGTTGGCGCAGTTGGCGATGTTTCTTGCGCTCTGCCATCTGCAGGATCATGTTTATGCTTTCCTCTTTGGCATCGCCTATGAACCCGCAGGTGTTGATTATTGCTATCTCGCCTTTGGGCTCGGGAGAGTCGTGTACGCAGGTGTAGCCGGCTACCTCCAGCCGCCTCATGACGCGCTCGGCATCCACGAGGTTCTTCGAGCACCCGAGGGTGATGATATCTATCTCTGACTTGTGCATATATCCGTTTCGCAATTGAGCCTACAAAGATACGAAAAAAAATGCACATTTGCAAATCTCCCCGAAGAAAAATTGCACGAAAGTGCATTTTTTTGTGCAGGAGTGCCTGCTTATGCTCGCATAAGAGTAGTTTTCCATTATAAAAATATCATTTACCGAACAAAATGAAGAATAGTAACAAAAATTGTTCGCAAAATTTGCGAATGTCAAATATATTTTGTACCTTTGCGATGAAATTCAACAAGAGATGGAAATTGTATTCAACAAAGATTATCTGAGCGATTTGTACTATACTGGCAAAAGTAGCGACAAAAAACATCGATTTCAGCCTGATATAGTTAAGCGATATATACGGGTAATTGACATCATGGAGGCTGTAAATTGTGTAGAAGACTTGTATCGATTTCACGCATTACATTACGAAAGTTTGGCAGGAGATAAAAAAGGGTTGGAGTCCGTTCGGGTCGGTGACCAATACAGAATAGAATTTCAGAGCAGAAAAGTCGTTGATGAAACAGTTGTAACTGTTTGTAATATAATCGAATTAACGAATCATTATCAATAAGTAACTATGGCAAAGTTAGGAAATGGAGCATTTGCTACCCATCCGGGTGAAGTGATTAAGGATGAATTGGTGGCTCGAAATATTCCCCAGCGTTCGTTTGCTAAGCAGATGAATATGTCTTATACTGCACTTAACGAGATATTGAATGGTCATCGCCCGCTGACCACCACAACGGCGTTGATGTTTGAAGCCGCGTTGGATGTTCCGGCAGACGCGCTGATGCACATGCAGACGAAATATAACCTGCAAACCGCGCGCAATGACAAGAAGGTTCGTAAGTGGCTTGCCGGTATACCGCGTGTCGCGTTGTGGTGATATGATCACTCTGTGCCTACAATATACGTAAGATTTCCATCTTCCACTTTACCGCGTCTTCATGCAAGTATGTACCATAGGCACTTTCTCCCTGTGGCCTCGCGGAGCACAATTTGCCTTCATTCATCAGTCTTGTTGCATCCGGGTGACCGTTGTAGTTTATAGGTTTAGGCGGCTGAAAATCGTTGATCGTCCATAGCAGGCGTTTGCCGCACCAACCGTTTGGATTCTTCAGTTCGGCTATCAGCAGTTCTTGCATAATAGACTCGCATCTTTCCCAAGCGTTACGAGACTCATTGAGCTCAGATTGCGATAACTGACTCTCTCCGCTTCGTTGCCGGTACGATTCAACCAATAAATCAAAAGAAGAAAGGGGAGAGGAGTGCTGCGGCGCGATATTTTCGCGCGCATTTATATTCTCTTTTTCTTTTTTTATTTTATTAGTAATAGGGGGTATGGGGGAAAGAGGCGCAGCAACTGCGCTTTTTTGCGCATCGGATGTCAATCCCTGCGCAGCACCGGCACGCTCATGCGCACTTTTCTGCGCACTCTCATCCGCAGCATATACGCACTGATAACCCTCTGCCGTCTTACATATGTAACCCTCATCTATCAGTGAACTCATGATCGATCGCAGTGAAGATTCGGGCATACGAAGACAGTCCGCCAATTTGCGCGTACTACCACGCCATGTCTTTATACCATACAGGTAAGCAAATACGTTGCTCATGGCAAACTTGTTTGGAAATAAATCGAGCATAAATTTATTAATGGTGTAATATAGCATTTTTCAAAAAGTATGTGCTCGGTTTTGAGTTGACCGGCCGGTCGATAGAATTCCAAGACCACAAAACTTTTGCAGTTATTATTTTTGTTTGATGCATTCTCAATAATGCACCGCTTTCCGATTTTCTCGAAAAACAGTGCAAAATTACAACATTTTTTTACAAAAGGCAAAAACTCTACAAAATATATACACACAAAAACACCGCTAATCGGCTAATAGTTAGCGTCTTAGCGGTGTCTTGTATGAAATAGTAACTCTACAAAAAACTCAACATGAACTCTACAAAATTTCGTGGCGATCGTCGAAGCTTAAATAGCATCTTACATTTTTAGTGTTTGCTGTTCGGTTAAAATCGCTCGGGCTTTTATATGCAACTGTATGCCTGAATACCTGGCAGAACTTCCTTAGCCATTCTTTAAACGTGGGCGTATTTTTAATGTAATCTTTTGCTGAATAGATTTCATACGCCATTCTTAGCCAATCGGTGTCTTTTACGTCTTCTCTTTCATCTATCAGGTACGTAACTAATCTTTGGCAGTTTTGGGTTTTACAGTATCGGGTTTTAAATATTTCCTGCAGTTCTTCTTCGGTGGGATTACTATTGCTACTAATTCGCTTCGTTTCGTACGTCGATTGTGGCTGCGCGGTGCTTGTGTTCTTCCATTGCAAGTATTGAGGTTCTATCTCTCGGAACAAGGTGTACTCAAACCGGGCTATTTCTTCCTCTGAACATTTGTCAATGTCGAACAACTTGAGTTGATGAATGTATTTCCAATCGTTCCGCAGTTCGCCGATAAGCAAGGCCGCACGCTGTTCACCATACGATTCCGCTATGATTGCAAGGTTGCTGATCAGCATATCACCATCGAATGGGATTATCTTCATATCCTCCGAGACTCCGAATGCTGCTTTCGCTGCTATCATATATGTGACATCTTCCGTAATATAATGCCACACACGCATGTTTTTGAGCACTTTCTTGCTGCCGTCTATCATCATGTCATATTCTGCCAGTAGGTCGCAACTGCCAAAATACACTGTTCGCTTATGGAGCATATCCTTTATCCACTCCTCCATGGAGGGATCATTCACACGAGCATTGCAGTACATTTCGCCTGCTATCTCGCCTTTCACTATATATTGGTTCGTAATATG
>CALZOG010000100.1 GCA_945827635.1 uncultured Bacteroidales bacterium | reverse complement strand
ATATTTTGATATTTGCAAATTTTTTTTTATTTTTGCATGGATTTTGTGCATGTATTTGCATAATTATGTCAAAAACAGGTATATTTTGCCCTTACCGAGTGCAAAATTTGCAAAAAAATTAATACCACATAACTATGGAAGATAGCAACAAGGTATTGTACGACATATTGCTCGAGCGTCTGGAGTTGTTGCGCGCCTTGGACAAAGAGGGAGACAGCGACCGTCGTCGTCATGTAGCCAACGAGACTGCCGACCTGCATGCCCCGCTGGCGCATAGGTTGGGTTTGTACCAGATCAAGACCGAGATGGAGGATCTGGCACTCAAGTTTACCGATTATACCAAATACAAGTATATAGCCCACGAACTGGCAGCCAAAAAGACCGAACGCGACGCTTACATCGCCTCGTTCATCACGCCGCTGGAGAAGAAACTGAAGGACGCAGGATTCGAGTTCACCATCAAGGGCAGGCCGAAATCCATCCACTCGATCTACCACAAGATGCAGGTGCAGCATTGTGATATCGACAGGATATATGACCTGTTTGCCATCCGCATCATTCTGGACTCGCCCTTGGAGCGCGAGAAACAGGACTGCTGGCAGGTCTATTCGATCATCACGGATATGTATCAGCCCAATCCCAAACGCCTGCGCGACTGGCTGAGCGTGCCCAAGGAGAACGGCTACGAGAGTCTGCATACCACCGTGCTCGGACCCGAGAACAAATGGGTGGAGGTGCAGATCCGGACACGCCGTATGGACGAGGTGGCGGAGAAAGGTGTGGCTGCACACTGGGCATACAAAGGTGTGGACGGCAATCGCCTGAACACGGACAAACAGAGCGTGTATGTGTTCACCCCGACGGGCGATCTCAGACGTCTGCCGGCAGGAGCGACGGTACTGGACTTTGCGTTCAGTATTCACTCCGAAGTGGGATGCCGCTGCGTGGGAGGACGTATAAGAGGACAGCACGTCAGCATACGCCAAGAACTGCAGAACGGCGACCAGGTGGAGATCAACACCTCGCCGAACCAGCACCCCTCGGCGGACTGGCTGAACTATGTCAAGTCCACCAAGGCGAAGAACAAGATCCGTCAGGCACTCAAGGAGATAGAGTACAAGCAGGCTGCCGAAGGACGCGAACTGCTCGAACGACGGCTGAAGAACTGGAAGATCGACTACGACGAGGCACACATAACCAAACTCGTGCTCAAACTGGGCTACAAAGCCATCTCGGACTTCTACCAGGCGCTGGCATCGGGCAAGGAGGATGTGCAGCGAATAAAGGAACTGTATGCCGACCTGGATACTGTCAGCATGCCCGTCAGCCCGCAACGCGAGTTCATACCGAACGCCCATAGCGCGGCATTGGCGCTGGAGGTGGATATCAACGTCAAGAACGTCGATTATGCCCTCTCCAAGTGCTGCAATCCGCAGCCCGGTGACCCGATCTTCGGGTTCATCAGCGTGACGAAAGGTATACGCATCCACCATTGCGACTGCCCGAACGCGATGAACATGCGCGAGCGGTACCCATACAGAGTCATACCGGCGAGGTGGAAGCCGGGTGCTCCCGGCAGAGCAGCCAGCCATGCGGATGATAGTAAAAACCATAAGTAATGGAAAGCCAACTGTTAGATAACGCAGTCAACTCGTTTGCCTCGCTGCCGGGAGTAGGGCGGAAAACAGCCCTGCGGCTCGTCTTGCACCTGTTGCGCCAACCCGAGAGCGATGTGCAGGGGTTTGCCGACTCGCTCACGCAACTCAAACGCGAGGTGCACTACTGTAGCGAGTGCAGGAACATCAGCGATACGGAGATGTGTCCTATATGCCGCAATCCCAAACGCGACCATGCTACGATATGCGTGGTGGAGAACATCCAGGACGTGATGTCGATAGAGAACACCGGTCAGTACCGCGGCGTGTATCACGTGTTAGGAGGCGTCATATCCCCCATTGACGGCATCGGACCCAAAGACATTGAAGCCGACAAACTGGTGGAACGTGTGCTCACAGGCGATATAAAAGAAGTGATCCTCGCCCTGCCCACAACGATGGAAGGCGATACAACGAACTTCTACCTGTACAGACGAATAATGAACAGTCTCGAGCAAGCCGGACGACCGACGGAAGAGCTGACCGTTTCCCTCATAGCGCGTGGCGTTGCCATAGGAAACGAACTCGAATATACCGACGAGATAACCCTCGGACGCTCTATCATCAACCGAACCATATTTAACGGATAAACAACTAACTCACAAATACGAACTGCTATGCTTAAACCCAACCGCCACAGGAGCAAGACAGAATGGCTGTC
Source organism: uncultured Bacteroidales bacterium (assembly GCA_945827635.1). Taxonomy (GTDB): domain Bacteria; phylum Bacteroidota; class Bacteroidia; order Bacteroidales; family Paludibacteraceae; genus Colicola. Next base: position 3,913 of record CALZOG010000100.1, on the reverse strand, counting down.
GAGAATGAAGATTGCTTACTATGTACTGTACGTGCTGATCATACTGTTGTTCGGTGCTATATGGTATATGAACTACGATTCGCTTGCACAGAACGGCGAACCGTTCAAACTCTTTGAGCCTAACGAGACGATAGGCATGATCTTCCAGTACGGCGCTATACTCTTTACCCTGGCTGGTATCCCGGGCGCGTTATACGGATTCAAGCGCGCGTGCGCGAAGATAGCCAAGATTGAGAACGAAGACCTCCGCTACGACACCTATTATACATACGCCACGCTGCGTATGGGATGCATAGCTATGGCTGCCGCGATGAGCCTGATAGCATATATGCTGCTCGGAGCATACAAACCCATGCTATGGCTCGCGGCCATCGGAGCCGTGGCACTCGTGTTCACCAAACCCGGAGAGGCAAAAACAGAACAGGAACTGACGCCTACCGACGACAAAGATACGTACTAACCATTGCACACGTTGCACAACACGTATCGTTAACCCATTGTATAACAAGTAAAAACCAATCATATATGAAGATTGCCGTAGATTTTGACGGAACGATCGTAACCCACGCTTATCCGCAGATAGGCAAGCCTATACCGTTTGCCATCGAGACGCTCAAGAAGTTGCAACGCGAGGATATGTGCCAGATTATCCTGTACACCTGTCGCGAAGGACAACTGCTGGACGATGCCGTTAACTATTGTAAGGAGCGCGGACTGGAGTTCTATGCCGTGAATGCCGCCTTTCCCGAGGAGACACCCGACATGCGCATAGCACGCAAACTGGATGCAGATGTCTTCATCGACGACCATAACCTGGGCGGACTGCCCGACTGGGGAGTGATCTATCAGATGATACACAGCGGAAAAGCCCTGCAACCCGCAGAACATCATTTCGACGACGAGAAACCACAGCGCAAACAATCGCTTCTGCAAAGGCTGTTCTCGTAATATCCGCATGCATGTGTCCCAACTGTTGACCGATGTCTGACCCATCGCACATAACGCTTCGCAAACTCGAGCCGGACGACCTGCCGCTACTCTATGAATGGGAGAACGACGCTGCCGCCTGGCTGGATGGAGATACGCATAATCCGCTCTCAAAGGCGGATTTGCGCGATTATATCATGCGTACAACAGGCGATATCTACAAGGACGGACAGTTGCGCCTGATGATCTGTTTGAGCGACGAAAACGAATCCAACGAGGCAGAACAGGGCAGGGAAGAACCGGTCAAAACAGCAGCCACACAGCCGGTCGGATGTATCGACTTGTACAACGTGGACATCCGGAACAGGAAAGCGGCTGTGGCAATTTATCTCTCACCCGTATGGCGCAAACGACGTTTAGGTACACAGGCACTCCTGCAACTAAAAACGTATGTGGCTAATATTCTGTGCTTTCGGTTTTTGTACGCACTCGTAAAAACTGACAATATTCCCTCACTAAAATTGTTTCAATCTGTTGGTTTTCATACTATTGCATGCCTTCCGAACTGGGTAAACGAGGGAGATGTTTTCGTATTGCAAAGTCCACTTTAAATACCCTTATTCTTACAAATTATAAATAAGAAAAAAATGTTGTACAGCATAAAATGCGTATTTCTGCCTTACTACCGCAAAATTGCGCCAACGAACCTGAATCTTATTTTGAGAAGCCCTATTAAAAATCAAACAGTTGCATGTTTATAACTTTTGCAATTAGTTGATTATCAGTTGGCAATTCGTAACTGATTGATATGTTAGGGGGTGCGAAAACTGACAAAATACGTCATTCGTAAAAATTTGCAAATATCAAAAAAAAGTAGTACCTTTGCACTCGATTTCGGAGAACATGCTCCGATTTCTTTTGCGCTATATGGAAAAGAATGTACAAGTCATATGGACCGAGTGTCAACAGATTTTGCGTGATAACCTCACGCAGTCTGTGTATATGACCTGGTTTGCCCCTATCCTGGCGCTAAGTTTCGAAAACAACATACTGGTTCTGCAGGTTAAGTCGCAGTTCATCGTCGAGTATATCGAGGAGAACTACCTGACCTTGCTGTCGAAGGTGCTGTTCCGCATGTTCGGTCCGCAAACACGTCTGGAGTATCGCGTACAAATAGATTCGCATACGAACGCGGGCGTGAATATCCCATCCGATGTATCGCAGACCCATGCCGTGCCGGCAATGTTGCAACAGCAGCCCGATTTGAAGGACGAGCCGGACTTCAACAGTCAGTTGAATACCGACTATACGTTTGAGTCGTTTGTACAAGGCGACGCCAACAAACTGGCGCGTACGGTGGCTCTGTCGGTTGCTGCAGCTCCGGGACGGGGCAGCTTCAACCCGATGTTCATCTACGGCGGTAGCGGAGTAGGCAAGACCCACCTGGCTAACGCTATAGGCAACGAGGTGAAACGTCTGCTGCCGCAGAAACGTGTGTTGTACGTTACTGCCAACACCTTCCAACTGCAATATCAGGATGCTGCCGCCCACAACCAGATACCCGACTTCCTGCTGTTCTATCAGACGATAGACGTGCTCATCGTGGATGATATACAATATATAGCAGGCGCGGGCAAGCGCGCGACGCAGGACACCTTCTTCCACATCTTCAACTATCTGCAGCAGTCCGGCAAGCAGATCATCCTTACCTCCGACCGCTCTCCAAAAGACATGCGTGATCTGGAGGAGCGTTTGCTCAGCCGATTCAAGTGGGGATTGGCAGCCGAGATGAGTAAGCCCGATTACGAACTGCGCAAGAATATCCTGCTCAACAAGATGCATCGCGACGGCGTATCGATGTCGATGGAGATTGTGGAGTTCATCGCCAACAACGTACGCGACAACGTACGTGATCTGGAAGGTGTGCTGGCTGCCCTGCTGGCGTATTCAACCATCGGTGACTGTGAGATTGATATGAAACTTGCTACCGAGGTGGTAGGACGTATCGTGGAACTCAAGCCGCGTGAGCGTAATCTGGCAGACATAACCGATGCCGTATGCGAGGAGTTCCATATATCGCCCGAGGCGTTGAACTCGCAAAGTCGTCAGCGTGACGTGGTTATAGCCCGTCAGGTGGCTATGTATCTTGCCAAGCAATATACGAACATGTCGTTGTCCGATATAGGCCGCAGCATAGGCAATCGCACGCATGCAACGGTTATGCACGCCCTGGATGTGCTTAACGGCACGTTGGCGGAGAATATTGTGCTCGGGCAACGCGTACATCATATCGAAAATCAGTTGGCAGGCTAACAGGATCACCTGATTCCACATTCTATGACTACTTCCATCAATATCGAACAACGTATAGAGCGTGCCCGCGAACTGTTTATGAGCGGGTACAATTGTTCGCAAGCCGTATTCATGGCTCTGGCGGACCTGTACGATATACCCGAGCAGCAGTCTGCACGTCTATCAGCCTCTTTCGGCGGCGGAGTAGGGCGTTTGCGCGAGATGTGCGGAGCATGTTCGGCTATGGTGATGCTGGAGGGCTTGCAATCCGGTGCCACGCAGGCGGAAGATGCTGCCGGCAAGCAGGCTAACTACAAGAATGTACAGGCACTTGTACACCGGTTTGCCGAACAGAACGGCTCATACCTGTGCCGCGAACTGCTGCAACTACGCAAAGATGCGCCTACACCTCCCACGCCTGACGCACGCACAGCGGAGTATTACCGCCAACGTCCCTGTATGCGTATGGTGGAGTCCGCTACGCGGATATATTGCGAGCGATTGCAAGGCGCACTTGGCAATTAGTCCGAATAAAAGGCAAAAATAAGGCTATAAGGCTCAAAAATTTGGAATTTTGAAAAATTTGTCGTACCTTTGCATTCGGTTTGCGTGAAACAAGATTACCAACCACACGCAAATGTCTCCCTAGCTCAGTTGGTAGAGCAACTGACTCTTAATCAGTGGGTCGAGGGTT
>CALZOG010000099.1 GCA_945827635.1 uncultured Bacteroidales bacterium | reverse complement strand
AGACCGCTGCGCTGACAGAAGAGAGACCGCTGCGCTGACAGAAGAGAGACCGGCTGCGCCTGACAGAAGAGAGACTGCTGATGTATGCAACTGCCTAACGAGATATTTATTCCCGAGATTGCCCGGCTGATAGCCGAAGGCAAGCAGGTGGTGTTCACCCCAACGGGCGTGAGCATGCGTCCGTATATCGAGGGCGGCGTGGACAGTGTGACGCTTGTGCGTCCGGATGATTTGCAGGTAGGCGATATCGTTTTGGCAGAGGTGGCACAGCAGCATTACGTGCTGCACCGGATCTATGCCCTGCAAGGCGATGCAGTGACCCTGATGGGCGACGGCAACCTGCAAGGCACCGAGCACTGCACACGCAGTAACGTGCTCGCCAAGGTCAGTGCTATACGCTCGCCCAAGGGCAGAACCAAACCGCTGACGCGGGCACGGCTGTGGAGACATATACTGCGCACGCGCAGGCTGTGGCTCAAGATCTACCGCCACACATGTATCTGATTGATTGGTGGTTTGTGGTTTGTGATTGGTGGTTTGGATTTGTGATTCGTAAATTTTAATTTTTAATTCTATATGAAGGTTATTCCCGGTTTCGCATTGCGCCCTCTGGGCAACGAGTACCTGCTGATTGCTGAAAGTGTGGACCTCGTTAATTTCAACGCGATGATCACGCTCAACGAGAGTGCCGCCTACTTGTGGCGGAACGTGGCTGAGTTGGAGTGTTTCGACGAGCAGACGCTGGTTGACCTGCTGCTGGCGGAGTACGAAGTTTCGCCCGAGCAGGCACGCGAGGACGCAGGCAAGACGATTGCCGCCTGGCGTGACGCCAAACTGATCACCGACTGCTGACCACCGCATAGCAGTGAACGGTTCGTTAGCACATATCACACCTATACGGGGCGTGAACGACGAGGGTAGGGGTAAGAAACATGCGTTGCACCTGCTCGTGCATGCTACGGATGCCGAGGTGTTGTGGCTGCACGACAATGATATTGTTCGTCCGGCAGCCGGTGACCGTGAGGCACTGGCGCAACTCGGTGAGGCAGACCTGCTGATCTTGCCGCTACGCATGCGCACCACGCAAGACAGCCTGCTGCAACGCTTGCAGGTGATCGAATATACGGCACTGCAGCGGCTGACTGTCCGTGCAGCACAGCGTGGCAGAGCTATACTGTGCAGCGGTGCTAACCTGATTGTGCGCCGGCAGGTGTGGCTGGACGCTGAACCGCACCTGCATCCGGAGATGCCGAGCGGCGATGATATGTACCTGCTGGAGTACTGCAAACGTACGGGGCGCACGATAGCCGTGAGCGATGCCGATCGTATGACAGCCACCGTGACCGCCCAACCCACACTCCGCGCCCTGCTGCGCCAGCGCGCACGCTGGGCGGGGAAAGCACCATATTACACAGACTCGGATATACGCCGTGCCGGTGCAGCCGTGGTGCTGGCTGTACTGCTCCAACTGCTATGCCCGCCGGTGGTGCTGTTGTACCTGCCGTGGGAGTATAGCCTTGTACGAGGCAGGGGATTTGCGCTGACTGAAGTGCTTTTGTTGGCTTTGATTTACCCGTTTTATGCAATCGTTTCTTTGATAAGCGGCCTGTTGCATCCTGACCGCTGGTGACCATGACATCTCTTGAAGTGTTACATACATATTTCGGCTACGATGCTTTCCGCCCTATGCAGCAGGAGATCATCGAGTCGGTGTTAGCAGGCAACGATACGCTTGCGCTGCTGCCTACGGGTGGCGGCAAGTCGTTGTGCTTTCAGGTGCCCACGCTCGTCATGGCGGATAACGACAGAGACGGAGAAGGGTTGTGTCTGGTTGTCACACCGCTGATTGCACTGATGAAAGACCAGGTAGCCAATCTTCGCGAACGCGGGATACTGGCAGCGGCTATCTATACAGGTCTGTCGCACGAAGAACAGCGTGTGGTGTTTGACAACTGTATGTACGGTCCGTACAGGTTTCTGTACGTCTCGCCCGAGCGGCTGGAGAGTGAGGAGTTTATGAAGCGTGTCGTGCAGTTGCCAATCCGTCTGATTGCCGTGGATGAGGCGCATTGTATCTCGCAATGGGGCTATGACTTCCGTCCGTCGTACCTGCGTATAGCGCAGATCCGCGAGGTGCTGGATGTACCGGTGCTGGCACTCACCGCCACCGCCACACCCGAGGTGGTGGAAGATATACAACGGCAATTAGGATTCGCAGCACCGAACGTGTTCCGCACCAGTTTCGCCCGCCCTAATCTTCACTACGTTGTTCGCCAGACTGACGACAAACAGGCACAACTGCTGCATATCCTCCAACGCGTGCCGGGTTCGGCTATCGTGTATGTACGCAACCGCAAGCGCACACGCGAGTTGGCAGAACTGATCAATCAGCAGTTGTCAGCGGGCAGCGGTCAGCAGGTGGCGGATTATTACCATGCCGGGTTGCCGTCGGGCGAACGTAACGCCAAGCAGCAGGCGTGGAAAGACGGCAAGACGCGCGTGATCGTGTGCACGAACGCTTTTGGCATGGGTATAGATAAGCCTGACGTGCGGCTGGTTATTCATTACGACCTGCCGGACAGTATAGAGGCATATTTTCAGGAGGCAGGTCGTGCCGGTCGTGACGGAGAACAGGCGTGGTGCGTGCTGCTGTTTGCGCCCAAAGACGAGCAGACTGTCAAACGCCGTGTGGCAAACAATTACCCTCCGGCAGAAGAAGTCGAGCGTGTCTATCAACTGCTGTGCGACTATCTGACAATAGGCCTCGGGTCGGGTAGGGATGCAGTGTTCGGCATAGATGTCGAGCAGTTCTGCACGGATATGCATCTGCCGTTTCTGACTACCTATTCCTCCCTGCAACTGCTGACGCAGGCGGGCTATATCGTGTATAACGACGAGCAGGACCTGCAGCCGCGTGTGCGGATCAGTGTTGACAAAGAAGAACTGTATCATATCAGTGAGTCGCCGTTTCAGGAACGGCTGCTGAGTGCGCTGATGCGCAGGTACACGGGAATCTTTACCGATCCGCAGTTCATTCACCTCGACCGTCTGGCGGAGGATACAGGCTCATCGGAGTTTGCGGTGAACAGTTCGCTTATTGCACTATCCAAACAACATATCATACGTTATATACCTGCGCAGCGGATCAGCACGGTACATTTTGTTGTGCCGCGCCAGAACGAGGTTAACCTGTCGGCAACGGTCTATCAGAACCGCCGCGAGAACTTCGAGCACAAACTGCAAGCGATGCTTGAGTATGCGCAGAACGACCACTACTGCCGTTCGCAACTCATGCTCGGGTACTTCGGTGAACAAGATGCGCCGCTGTGCGGAGCGTGCGATGTGTGTATAAGAAGAAAGACCGCTACGCTGACAGAAGAGAGACCGCTACGCTGAGAGAAGAGAGAGAACAGAAATTAGAAAACGGAAATGAAGTACAATATAGCTACAATCCGCTGCGCGGATATTGAACAATGGCAGGTGGATCTGCTGACGCAGAGCCTGGCTGATATAGGTTTTGATTCGTTTGAGCAGAATGATACTGCTCTGTACGCATATATCCCCTCGGTTCAGGCAGACGAGCAACAACTGCTGAATGTGCTGTCAGGCAGTGGTGCCGCGCTTGAATCGTTTGAGGTGTGTGCCGACGAGAACTGGAACGCTGTTTGGGAGTCGGAACATGAGATGGAAGAACTTCCGCTGGGTGTACGCATCACTCCCCATTGCGCGTTCGGTGCCGGTCATCATGAGACAACAACCATGATGGTTGAGCAGTTGCTGACGTTCGGTGCAGAGCAGTCGGCGTCCGATATCCGGTCAGTACATGTGCTGGATATGGGCACGGGCACGGGCGTGCTGGCAATCATGGCAGCCAAACTCGGGGCAGGACAGGTGCTGGCTGTGGATATTGACGAGAACAGCGTAAGCAACGCGCAGGAAAACGCTCTTGCCAACGGTGTGCAGATACAGGTGCTGCAAGCCTCAGAGGTGCCGGAGGGGGAGTACGGACTGATCATGGCCAATATCCACAGGAATATTCTGCTTGCGCAGATGTGCGATTATGCGCGTACATTGCAGCCGGGTGGTGAACTATGGCTGTCGGGGTTCTATGAGGCGGATATACCTGTATTGACAGAGGCAGCCGGCGGGTACGGTCTGCGCCATTTGGCTACGCGTGCCAAGGGTGAGTGGCGAATGTTGATCCTGAAAAAATAGCGCGCAGTTAGCAAGTCGAGAATACAAATTGCAGTTTTTTGCGCCAAAACAAACGCGGCAAAGCGGGTATATTTTGCAAATAAGGAATAATTGTTGTACCTTTGCATCCGCTTTTGCGCGTTCGGAGTGAGCGCTGCGAGCAAATTCAGCTAAACGGAGAGATGGGTGAGTGGCTGAAACCAACAGTTTGCTAAACTGTCGTACGGGTAACCGTACCGGGGGTTCGAATCCCCCTCTCTCCGCGAGACGCGCAAGCGTCGGTAGGGATAAGATTAGTTCCCTATTTATTTTTGAGTTGCCCAGATGGCGGAATCGGTAGACGCGCTGGTCTCAAACACCAGTGGAGCAATCCGTGCCGGTTCGACCCCGGCTCTGGGTACGAAGAAAAGGTTCTCGAACGAGAGCCTTTTTTTGTATGTGAAAATGAGTTGAGTAGGTGGAGAAAGTGAGGTGAGTGTGGTGCAAACATGGGTGAGGCATGTAGTGAACCGATGTGGTAGAGGCAGTACAAAAACCAGTAAGTTGCTTTTTTTGTTATTTTTTTTCGTCAATTTATTTGCAAATGTCGTTTTTTTTTCGTACCTTTGTAGCGATTTTGTGTGTATGTACCTACGCGCGTATGCAGCGCCTATGCGTACGAAAGGGACAAAATCGGTGCTAAGTAGTTAATATCCATGCGAAAATATTTAATAGAGATGATAAGAAAAACAATGCAATTTTTTCATCAATCCTTATTATCAGCAGCAAGAAAGGTTGTAAGCGGTGTGCTGCGCGGTGCGGCATTGTTGTGTGTGGTGGCGTGTATGCTGCCTCGTACCGTGCATGCCGATGTGCAGAAGCAGGCGGTGTATGAGGGTGACAGTCTGATCTGGCGTTGCCAGTTGCTGGGCGAGACAGGAACGTACACCGATGGTCCGTTGTACACGATGCATTTCAGTGTGCTGGATCTGCCTGTATCGGAGAACCGGTCTCTTGCTATCTGCAAAGGTGACACACTGTTGTGGAATTGTATGCAGTTGTGGACAGCCGGCGAGTACAAGGATACCACTTGGTACGAAGGTTTTCCGACGATGGCAAAGACGTACTATCAGTTAGACCTGCGTGTGATAGAAGCTGTTGACCAACCCGTTGAGAATCAGACGATTTGCGAGGGTGATACGCTGTTGTGGCGTTGCCAGAAGTTGTATGAGGCGGGCACGTATCATGATACGTTGAAGAGTCTGGTTTGTCCGACATGCGACAGTCTGTACTACACGCTGAATCTCGCGATTTCCACTCCGACGCTGATGCCCGAAGAGGATATTGAGATGATTCTGGGTGAAACATTGCTGTGGCGTTGCATGGTGATAGCCTGTGACGCAGAGGGAACGATGCAGTACAAGGATACCCTTTATTCCGGTTCGTGCGCGAGCGAAGTTTACACATTGAACCTGACGGTCAAAGCGTTTGATGCCGAAGAGGTTGTAGAGGATGTGCTGCTTTGCGCCAGTGACACACTGTTGTGGCGTTGTCAGTTGCTGTATGAGACCGGCACGTATCACGACACGCTCAAGAGTCTGCTGTATCCGGCATACGACAGCGTGCATTACACGCTGAATCTCGCGATGTCTACTCCGATGCTGATGCCCGAAGAGGATATTGAGATGATCCTGGGTGAAACATTGCTGTGGCGTTGCATGGTGATAGCCTGTGACGCAGAGGGAACGATGCAGTACAAGGATACCCTTTATTCCGGTTCGTGCGCGAGCGAAGTTTACACATTGAACCTGACGGTCAAAGCGTTTGATGCCGAAGAGGTTGTAGAGGATGTGCTGCTTTGCGCCAGTGACACACTGTTGTGGCGTTGTCAGTTGCTGTATGAGACCGGCACGTATCACGACACGCTCAAGAGTCTGCTGTATCCGGCATACGACAGCGTGCATTACACGCTGAATCTCGCGATGTCTACTCCGATGCTGATGCCCGAAGAGGATATTGAGATGATCCTGGGTGAAACATTGCTGTGGCGTTGCATGGTGATAGCCTGTGACGCAGAGGGAA
>CALZOG010000098.1 GCA_945827635.1 uncultured Bacteroidales bacterium | reverse complement strand
TCAGCGCAGCGGTCTCTCTTCTGTCAGCGCAGCGGTCTCTCTTCTGTCAGCGTAGCGGTCTCTCAAAAAAAAATTTGCAAATCTCAACTTTTTTTTGTATCTTTGCAGCGTGAAAGCGATTCTCGAACATATTGTCACCCGGCTTACCCCGTTCTACGGGCCTCAAGAGGCACGCGAACTGGCGTTCTGGATCATCGAGGAAACAACCGGAATGAACCGTTTTGACGTCAGCATGCACAAAGGTACAAAAAATATACCAGAATTAGAAATAATTTTAAAAAAATTATCCGAGTACGTCCCGGTGCAGTATATTTTCGGTCATACGCAGTGGCTCGGTTTGGATCTGAAGGTCACTCCTGCCACGCTCATTCCCCGTCCCGAAACCGCCGAACTCGTCACCCTCATCTGCAACCCTCAAACTCTCAAACACTCAACCCTCAACATATTAGACCTCGGCACCGGCTCCGGCTGCATAGCCCTGGCGCTCAAGCAGCGGCACCCCGAGTGGCAGGTCGCAGCACTCGACAATAGCCGCGAGGCACTCAGCATAGCACGCACCAATGCCACGCACAACAATCTCGACGTGCACTTCTTCTATGCGGATATCCTTACCGACGATATCGGACACTACGACCTTATCGTCAGCAATCCGCCATATATACGTCCGTCGGAGCAAGACTCAATGACCGCCAACACCCTCCTGCACGAACCTGCACAAGCACTGTTCGTGCCCGAGAACGATGCACTGATCTTCTACCGACGGATTGCCGAACTGCATGCCGCCGACGAGCTGTGGTTCGAGATCAACGAACATCTCGGCAACGAGATGATCACACTTATGCAACAATCAGGTTACGAGGCACAATGCCTCACAGATAGCTATGGCAAACAACGATTCATTCACGCACAATTTTCCCGTTGACACCGATGCGCTCCTCTCGCGTGCACAACGTTACTGCGCTACCGCCGAACGATGCACGTACGAGGTCAGTATGCTCCTCGGCAGACTCGGGGCAACAACCGAACAAACCGACGAAATCATCGACAAACTGCAGCAACAGTCCTATATCAACGACGCACGTTACTGTCAGGCGTTCGTCCACGACAAAGTGGCGTTTCAGGCGTGGGGACGCATGAAGATTATCATGGGTCTGCGTGCCAAACACCTGCCCGACGAACTCATCGACAATGCTATCGCTGCTATCGACGAGCAAGCCTACAACGCCAATATCCGCAAGCTCATCCTGTCCAAACGCAACCAGGACCGACAGAAGCAACTGCGGTTCATGTTACAGCGAGGCTACACCTTCGATGATTTGCAGTTTGTTTCACAAACGTTAAATAGTTAAAGCGTTAAACGCTCAAACTTTCAAACCCTCAAACCCTCAAACCCTCAAACATTCAAACCCTCAAACACTCAAACCCTCAAACCCTCAAACATTCAAACCCTCAAACATTCAAACCCTCAAACTCTCAACTCTCCACGCTCAACATTAAAGAATCCATAGTTCTGGGGTTGCGCAAGCATTCTGACAAGATATCGCTGCTGCACGTCTATACCCGTTCCGAAGGACGGCTGCTGCTGCAGGTCTATGGCGCACATGGCAAGCATAAGGTACGCGCTGCCTATCAGCCGCTCTCTATCGTCGAACTCACCTGCTCCACACAGCCCACACGGCAGATCCCTACGCTCGTCAGCATAGACCCTCTCTACCTGCCCGATAACGTCTATACGGATATACGCCGGCAGACTATCGCGCTCTTTTCGACGGAGATGTTACTGCTCACACTCACCCATCCGATGCAGGACGAGCAGATGTACGATTTTATCGTTGACTTCGTCCACGAACTCAACGACAATCCTGCACCCGAAAATTTGCATCTCTCCTTCATGATCCGACTTGCCGAACTGCTCGGTATAGGCACTCCCGAACTGACGGATACACCGCTCGCTGACCGCATAATCGACAACTTGTCATCGGTTGCCCTCTCGCGCCACGCCAGGCAGAAGATCCTCCACCAACTCTGCAACTACTACCTCACGCATATCGAGTCGTTCCGCATGCCCAAATCCCTCGATATCCTCGCCGAAGTGTTCAACTGAGCAATACCGGAGTTCGTGCTGAAGATGGTCACCTCTTCCGTTTCTGCTTGTACGCCAGCAGGATGGCTTTGCGTAGTTCGTCGGGGTTGTCGATGAGTTGCGGATGGTCTTTGTAGCGCAAGTATAGTCGCTTGATACGCATGTATAGTGCCTTACGGCGGTCGGCTAACTGCTGCGGTGTGGTCGGGTGGTTGCGTATCTGCTGCTGTTGTATCTCGTCGATACACGCATCAATCACCGGCACGCTGCTATGCGAGCGGATGAACGCAAAGGTCTGCCCCTCTGCGTCCACCCTGTACGTCACACCGCCTAACGTGCCCGAAAGGCTCTGCGTAGGCTGCTCACTCTTGAACCTCACTTTGCCCATCTTGGTCGTCAGCGTATTCAAACATACTGCAACGCTCATTGCTATCGCGGTATCGAGCGTACTCCTCAAAGTACATGCGCGTGAACTTGTCGCACTTGCGGCTGTTCTTTTTGCAGCCGGGTACGCCCTCGCGAACACAAAACCGCACCCATGCATGCGTAATGCCGAATAGCATGATAATTACATCTTTGTACTTGAACTCATGCTTCTCTAAAAACGTACCGATCATTTTGGATAGTTTTAGTTGCAAATCCATTTTCTCTTTTGCTGTCATAGTCTTGTGATTTTTATTGTTGTCTATATGTCACCACTCCCGGGTGTTCTTCGTAGTCGTTGTAGCTTTCTTCGTGCAAGTCGTGATACATCTCATCGATAGCCTTGCACGACGCATGATGCATAAACTCATCAACTAACTCCGTTAATACTTCACCGCAGCCTTTGCGAGATTCCAGATTCCATATTGCAGATTCAATTAATTGACTCAGCTCATTAGGATTCATTGCCTCGAACATCTCTTGCATTTCGTCTGTATTCATGGCTCTAACTCCTTTTTGATTGTCATGTTATATAGTTCGGCATCTGCTTTGGTATAGATGCCACCTTTGCCGTTGTAGATGGCTATCACCATTTGTGCGCCCATGGGGAACGAGTAGCCGTTGTAGTTCGTGGGCTGCGGCTCGGGAAAGTCCCGGAGCAAGAACAGCGGATTGGGCTTCCAATGGTCAGAGTTCTCTCCGTCAGCGCGTGACTTGAGCATCTTGAATATGGCTTGACGTTTAGCTTCGCTCATTGCTTGCCACTCGTTGATGCAGGCGGTCTCTCTGCGTTGCAGCTCTGAATGATCACCACCTGCACCTACAAAAGCAGACTTAAAAGCCTCAAACGAAAACATCATAAAAACGCCGCTATGCTGCCCGCATGCATGTGCGCGTGCGCACTGCTGCTTTTCTTTATTTTCCATTTCTTTATTTATTTCTTTAATAGGGGGTACGGGGGAGCTGAATGATTCATCACTTGTGCTGACTGATTCATCACTTGTGCTGACTGATTCATCACTTGTGTTGACTGATTCAACACTTGTGTAAATTCCATCTTTCAGTTGTACCAGCCCGCGATTGATAAAGTCGTTTAAGATGCGTGACGTGCCACCCTCATCTAAGCCTAACTTCTGAGCCAACGCGCGCTTGCTCCCCTTGTATCCCTTTTGTTCGGTTCTTTTGGAAGTTGTTAGTCCGTAGATATACCCATAGATTCGGCACTCGGCAAGGCTCAAGCCCAACCGCTGCCACATCCATGAATATTCCTTTACGTAGAGATCCATTATCTAACTCTCAACACTTAACGTTCAAACTTCGCTCAACGCTAAATTATACATCTGACCTCTCACCGGGAGAGTGTCTATATAACGCACAATTTGTTGCGAGCGGGTTACTCTTGTGTTTTGTCAGGTTAGCAGGTTCGGCTCATTCAGGTCAAGGCACAAAAAAGCCACGCTTCACAGCGTGGCGTGGTATAGGTTCGTTTTGTATCTTATTTTTCCGTCAGCCGGCACAGCTCCTCTGCCATGGCGTTCAGTGCGAGGAACCGGTATCTCTGTGTTGTGTGCGGCAGGTCGTGTATGCCTGTCTTGGCATACACTGCAGCCTCTGTCTCCGGCCTGTCGAACATCTCCACCGCAGGCTCAATCAGCAGCAGCTTGCCGGCTGCGCACGTCTCAAAATATACGCCTTGCGGCTTGAAATACTTGTAGTGCGGACTATCTGCCGCAGGGAAGCCTTCCGTCAGCAGGATGATCATCTCATACCGCGCTTCGCGCAGCGCACGGCTGATCTGCTTCTCGCCCTCGCTGATAGCAGCCGACACATACACTGTCCCGTTAGCTGCCGTACGCAGACACTCATCCCGCTTGGCGTCTATCTCTGCCTGTGTCATTTTGCGCGAGCATTGCAGTACCTCGCGCTGCGGGTGTGCCGCCAGAAAAATGTTCCCCAGCGCGCTGCACACGATAGCCCCGAACCGCTGCTCTTGCCGTATCCGGAACAACTCGGGGTTCGCCCGCTTCAGTGCCAACCGCCGCGGGTTGTCCTTGATGTAACGGATTAGGCTATCAATCTGGCTATAGCCGTGTATGATTCGCTCATGATAATAGGCGGAGTTTGGCTGCCAGATGCTTCCGCTTCTCGTAAATATACGAGAAAAAGGGAAATCGCTCCCTGCGGGCAATTCGTTATCCCCTACATTTTCCCCTTTGGTTGCATAATTGCAACCATTGGTGGCGTAGGTCTGTTTATATAGCGAGGTGCATGCGCTCTTGAATCCGCGAACAACAATGCCTATGCTTTTAGGTAGCGGCTTCAATACTTGTATGGCTACATGAATATGATTGGGCATCACCATGGATGCCAATATCTTGAACATATATCCCTTCTCACCATAGTATCTCGGTTCATCGCGCAAGAGTTCCAGCACCTGCTTCCCGAAACCACTGAACTCTATATATGCCTCATCCGGGGTGGCACCTGCGAGTTGCCCGAACAGGGGATAGTGCTCTGCTACTACGAGTGTGATATGGTAGATGCCTACACCGCTATAATCCCACTCGCGAGTGCGGTGGTGTCGCGTGGTGTCGGTAGTGTAACGCCAACCTTGTTCGGTATATTCCAGTTCGCTCATCGGCCGTTCTTTCTCTCATTTCTTTCTCTCATTTCTTTCCCTCATTTTCCCCTTCTGTCGCATATTTGCGGCAGGATTAGCGCAGCAGTGTTTTGTTATTAGTTGAGTGTCTTGTCTTGTGCGTTCTGTCAGTCGTTTAGTGCTCGCCGATGACCCGGCGAGTGGTTTGGTTAGCGCAGCGGTGTTCTGTTTCAGGCGGTATTCCGCCGCCCGTGTCCTGTTTCAGCTGTTTAGTGCACTGCCGCTGTCCCGCCGCGCGTTAGTGTCCCGTGCGGGCGACCTCCATAAGCTCGTGTTCAATTCCCCTACAAAGGTACAAAAAATTTTTCAAATATGCAAATATTAAACGACCCTTTATTTGAAACGAGTGAAAAAAACCGCATTTTTGGCGATTTTTCTGCATTTTTTTTACAACTGACTATCAGACCTCTACATCGCTTTTTTTGCATTTATTTGCTTTTCTCATTTTTTTGTCGTAACTTTGCATCCGATTTCGTTACAAACTCTCGTGGAAAATCAGAATCCTCGGGGTCCCCGACAAAACTTGCAAGCAATGTTTTGGTGGGGAGAGCGGAGACAATGGTGCGCCCTATTTCGCCAAGCGAAATCTGCTAAGCACCATTTGCCGAACGCGATTCGTTCCGTTCCATCGAGCCATTATCGAGCCATTGTCGAGCCATTGTCGAGCCATTGTCGAGGGAATAACGAAGCAAAATTGTTGGTAATTGTTGATAATTGTTGACCCCAAAAGCAAAAATTGTTGGTAATTGTCGATAATTGTTGACCCCCAAAAAATAATTGTTCGCAATTGTTGATAATTGTTGACCAACCAATAACACCCCACATATGCAGCCGGTGGGTGACAATAGGCTGCAAGCGTTCTTTGACATACTAAAGCTCCCGTTACGGGGAGGAAGTTTACCAACTAACAAATCGTAAATGGTAAATGAACAAATCGTAACTGAATCTATGGCAAAAGTAGTTTGGGCACCGGGTATCGAAACCGTTAGCGGTGCACTCACCAAGATCAACAAAAAGTCGCAGCACGCTGCCGACCAGCAGATGCTCTTGGCTACGCACCGCGTGGCAGCCACCACGAGCACCGACTGCAACCGTCTGTACTTGCGCGGACTGAGTTCCGTCACTCGCTCGACACCGGTCAGCCAAGATGAGCGTGCACAGCGTAACCGCTTCAGCGCAATCGCAAAGGCTGTTAACGAGCGTCGCAAGGA
>CALZOG010000097.1 GCA_945827635.1 uncultured Bacteroidales bacterium | reverse complement strand
CTGTTCTTACGCCATCGACTCAGCAGCATCTTCACCGAGGCACTCGACACGCTCTAACCTTTCCGTGCTCGCAACTTGACCAGGTCGCCCGTGCTGAACTCCTCCGGCAGCAGTGCGAGTTGCGAACCGGCAGCAAAGGATTTATATATGAATTTAGCAAAAGTATGCGCGAAGGTAAGTCAGAGCACGATTTGTGAGAAAAAATTTGCTTTTCCGTGAAAATTTATGTACCTTTGCAACGATTACTGAAAAGGAATGAAAACAATCCTTGTCAGTAACAGACAAAAAACGAACAAAAGACTATGAACTGGTTAGAAAACCTATTTTTCGGAACAGGTATCGCCCACTCTATCTTCGCGCTGTGCATGGTGATAGGCTGCGGTATATTCCTGAGCCATAAACTGAAGTTCAAAGGTATCACCCTGGGCATAACGTGGATCCTGTTCTGCGGCATTGCCTTCTCGCATTTCGGTATGCGTCTGGCTCCGCAGGTTGAGGCGTTCGCCAAAGATCTGGGACTGATACTGTTTGTGTATTCGATTGGTCTGCAAGTCGGTCCGAGTTTCTTCTCATCGTTCGGCAAGCAGAGTCTGAAGATGAACCTGATGGCCGCCACGATTGTGCTGTTAGGTTGCGCAACGGCGTACATCATCCATCTGACCTCGGGCGTAGATATAGCCACGATGGTCGGCGTGCTGTCCGGTGCGGTAACGAACACTCCGGGATTAGGTGCAGCCGAGCAGGCGTACATGGATATACGCGGCATGAGCAACCCGAACATCGCAGCCGGCTACGCTATGGCTTATCCGTTGGGCGTGGTAGGTATCATCCTGTCGCTGATGGCATTCAAGTGGATCTTCCGTATGTCGCTGGACAAAGAGGAGGAGAAAGTGAACGCCACCAAGAAACAACAGGACGAGATAGAACATATCGACATCCGTCTGACTAACCCGCAGGTAGATGGCGTGCGCATATCGGAGTTAGGTCAGTACTGTAACGTGCACTTCATTGTATCGCGTCTCGTTCATCCCAACGGCACGGATATGGTAGCCGAGGGCAACAGTGTGCTTCACTCAGGCGACACGATACGCGTGGTGATTGACAAGCGTTACAAGAAGAACATCATGCTGCTGGGCGAGCAAACTAAACTTGACGATCAACTGGAGGCTCCGCGCTCGCTCATATCACGGCACATCGTGGTTACCAAACCCGAACTGAACGGCAAGCGCATAGGCGACCTGCATGTGCGTGAGACGTACCGCGTGTCAATTACGCGTATACGCCGTGCCGGCGTCGATCTGTTAGCTACGCACGACTTGATATTGCAACTCGGTGACCGACTGACTGTTGTGGGCGAGGAGAGCGTGATGCCGAAAGTAGAAAAGTTGCTGGGTAACTCCGCCAAGAAACTGGATGCGCCGAACCTGATATCGCTGTTCTTCGGTATCGTATTAGGTATAGGCTTGGGCAGCATACCGTTCAGTCTGCCGGGATTGTCACAACCGTTCAAGTTAGGTTTGGCAGGCGGCACGCTGATTGTGGCTATCCTGCTGTCGTACTTCGGACCAAAATACAAAGTGATCACGTTCACCACCACCAGCGCCAACCTGATGATCCGTGAGATAGGCATCAGTCTGTTCCTCGCGGCAGTAGGATTGGGTGCAGGCAAGGACTTTGTAGGCACCCTGCTCAACGGCGGTTACGTATGGATAGGTTACGGTGTGCTGATCACGGTTATTCCGCTGCTGATAGTGGGTGTGCTCTCACGTTTGTGGCTCAAGCTTGACTACTTCTCGCTGATGGGCCTGATAGCCGGTTCAACCACCGACCCACCGGCACTGGCATACGCCACCTCGCAGAGCAGCCAGAACGACAACGCGGCGGTTGCCTACTCGACCGTGTATCCGCTCACAATGTTCCTGCGTGTATTGACAGCGCAGATTATGATTATGGTGCTGCTGTAGTTGAGGGTTGAGTGTTGAGAGTTCTTATCTCGGCAAGCCTCGAACGATCGGCTAAAGCCGTATGGAGGGTTGAGAGTTGAGCGTTGAGCGTTGAGAGTTGAGTGTTGAGTGTGGAGGGTTGAGAGTTACAATAAATGGGGCGTTTTGCCCCATTTGTTGTTTATTTTGCTGATTGTAGTTATGGAAACCTTGAGCGTGCTTAATGCAGGCGAAGAAACCCCGCACCAAAACGACGCACGGCTTCGCGCTCCAAATCTTCGCGGACAGACGGATGGGCGATAGAGATAAGTGCCTTGGCGCGTTCGGCTAACGGAAGGTTGCGCAGATAGACAATGCCGTACTCCGTGGCGATATATTGCGCCTGGAACCGCGTGGTAACCACTCCCGCTCCGGGCTGGAGGTGCGACACGATCTTCGACTGCCCTTTGGCTGTCGTACTGGGCAGAGCGATGAAGCACTTGCCTCCTTCCGACAAAGCTGCACCGTACATGAAATCATGCTGTCCGCCTACACCTGAGATAACCGTCTCGCCAATCGAGTCGGCACAGATCTGCCCGGTCAGGTCCACCTCCACAGCGGAGTTGATAGCCATGGCACGCGGGTTCTGACGGATATTCTGCGGATCGTTGGTCCACGCCACATCGCGTATGACAAAGTCGGGATTGCCGTCCACATGGTCGTACAAGTGCCGCGAACCGAGAATCAGGCTACCGACAGACTTGCCGGGATACAAGGCTTTCTGCGAATTGTCGATTATCCCCCGCTCTATCAGCGGCAGTACGCCATCGGTGATAGCCTCGGTATGCAAGCCGAGGTGCTTGTGCCCACTCAGGGCGTTGATAACCGCATTCGGTATGCCTCCTACGCCAATCTGGAGCGTGGCTCCGTCAGGAATCTGCTCGGCAATGTAGCGACCGATCTTCGTCTCAATCTCATTCGGCACAGGCGTAGGCACTTCCATCAGCGGTTCGTCGCCACGGCACATAGCACTGATCTTCGACACATGAATAACCGGGTCGCCGAACGTGCGGGGCATGTACTTGTTGACCTGCGCAATCACCACACGCGCACACTCCACAGCCGAGAACGCGATATCGGCAGATATACCGTAGGAACAATAGCCGTTTTCATCCGGCTCGGATACATTCAGAAACGCCACATCCACCGGCACTTGTCCGCTGCGGAACAGAAACGGCACTTCGCCCAGGAAACATGGTATAGTATCCGCCACACCTTCTTTCATCGCACGGCGCAGATAGTTCGGCACGAAGATCGACAGTGCACGGAACGAGTCGATATACTCGGGTTTGGCATACGGTGCATCTTCCGGACAAACGCCAAAACCAACAATAATCTTGACATCACGCAGTTCGGCAGCGCGTTCGGTGAGCGCACGGAACAGGACATTGGGTACAGAGGTCGAGCCTTGGGCTACAATCGTATCGCCGGAGCGAACGAGGCGGACAGCCTCCGCAGGAGTCATATACTGCATAATGGTAGCGTATTAATCAGCCAAGATTGGCTGATGGATTAGTATTGTTTGGGACTAAAGTCATGGTCAAACAGTGCGAGTCGCTCGTCGAGTGCATCGAACTGATCCTCCCTCATCGAGGCGGCACAGCCGCGCAGACCTTCGCGCTTGGCACCGGTGGAGATAAGCGAGATAGCCGATACACCGTAGTAGATCAGTTTGTTAATCAGTTGCTCGCCCGTCCAGTTGCGGTAGGTGAACGTGAAGAAGAACCCGTCGCCAATAGGGCGATTGTCAGCATCCAGATCATACACAACATGGAAATTATGCTTCGCCATGATCTCCTTGATACGCCGTGCACGTTCGGCATAGACATGGGTGTTCTGCACGAAGTTGATCTTTCCCTCGCATGCCGCCTTGAACATAGCAGCCATAGCGTACTGCACGGAGTGCGACACACCGGAGGAGATGGCGTAAAGAATCTGATAAACGAGCGTACGCATGAACTGTCCGTCGCTGTTGTAGCGCGTGGTGAGTGCCGGGAAATGCCGGTGTGCCAGATCGGGATGCACAGCAATAACCGCGGCACGTTCGCCGGCGTAGGAGAATATCTTCGAGCACGAAACGAGGTGCACAGAGTTCATCGTATAACGTCCTACAGTAGGTTGGAACGGTGCACAGAACGGCTTGCCGCGATTCGAGTCACGGAAATCCATGTTCAGGTACGCCACATCCTCAATCACAATCGTATCATAGCGGTTGGCGAGTTGGCCAATGGTGCGTAACTCCGCCTCTGTCAGGCACATCCACGACGGGTTGTTCGGGTTGCTGAACAGGATAGCGGAGATATTGCCCTGCTGCAGTTTGTGCTCCAATGCATCACGGAGTTTGTCGCCGCGGTAATCTCCGATGTCAATAGAGTCCACCTTCAGTCCGATAACGCGGCTCTGCTGTTTTTGTACAGGGAAACACGGATCAAGGAAAAGAATAGTGTCCCTATCCGGCCGCAATTGCGAGATTAGCGTATCCAAGGCATAGCATCCCTGCATCGAACCAACGGTAGGTACGATACAGTCCTCAGGAATAGTCAGACCGAGAAACGCGCGGATGAACTCCGAGGCGGCGTTGGTCAGTTCGGGAATGCCTGTGATGAGCGGATACTTGTTGGCACACCCGTTGCGCAGCGCCTTGATCTGCGCCTCCACACCGATCTGCTCGGACGGCAGACCGGGATTGCCCAGTTCCATGTGCACATACTCGCAGTCAGCCTGACGTTCAATCTCGCGCACTATACCTACCATCTGGCGGATAGTGGCATTGCTTAACTCGTGTGCATCCATCAGGCCAAAAGCCCGGCACACATTGTCAACAAGGTTTTTATCAAGGGGGTAGTTCATGGTAGTAGTATTTATGGAGTAATCAGCCAAGTTTGGCTGATTTATTAAGTTAGCATCGTTACATCCATGTGCGGATATGCGAAGGTGAAGCCCTGCGGCGGCAACTCGGTGTAGAAGCGCTCCTGCATGTCGAAATACACGCCCCAATAATCCGCACCTTTGACCCAAGCCCGCACAACGAACGTGATGTCATTCTCGTTGAGCGACTTGAGTGCCACAAACGGTGCAGGGATAGCATCCATGCGATAGTTGACTGTGGAAAGTTGGAACTTACTGATGTTCAGTTCCTTATACAGAGCCTCCATATCTGTATCCGCCTGTAGCACGCGCGAGTCGGCATTGATAATATCGAGTATAGCCTGCTTGCATGCCGCGGCGTCCACGCCGTAGGACACACTGACCGCCCACTCCACTCGGCGCAACGGACGACCGCTGAAGTTATTGATCGTGCCGTTGGACAATGCGCCGTTAGGCAGTATGACCACGCGGTTATCGGGCGTCAGGATCTTGGTGGCAGTGATGTTCACCTCAATTACCGTACCACTCTGCCCTTGTGCCTCGATGAAGTCGCCCGCCTTGAACGGCTTGAATGCCAGCAGCATCAATCCACCGGCAAAGTTCTGCACCGTGCCGGACAATGCCATACCGATAGCCATACCTCCAGCAGCCAGCAGAGCGGCAAGCGAGGTTGTATTCACGCCAAGCGTACCTACACTGATAACAACCAGCAGTATAGTCAGCGTAATGGATACAAACGACGATATGAACGATGCCAATGTCGGCTCGGTCTTACGGCGCTCGAACATACGTTTCAGTCCGCGTTTGAGCAGGCTGATAAGCCACATACCAACGATATACAACAACAAGGCTGCAAGCACCTTCAGTCCGAACTGAAGCATTGTCTCGCCTATGGTTTGCCAGAAGCCGTGCGGGTCGGTCTTAGCAAACTCTATCATCTGTTGCACTCCCTGACGCACCGAGTCACGGCGCTGCTCAATCTCCTCGGGAGTAAGAGTCGGCACTTGCAAAACAACGGATAGCGGTGTCTGTAAGAATAACATAGTTCACTATATTTTTGGCTTTAACTTATCGTATTCTGTCGGCTGCGCGCACCAGGGCTTCGTCCTTGAGGATAGCCCGCGTAGCCATCAGTGTTAGTACAAAACATACAAGAGGCACGGCAGCCCACGGCAAGATATGCCAGTCCATGCCCAGATTCATCTTGGCAAACCATACGTACATGAACAAGACGCCATAATAACCTATGCACAGGCAAGCGAGGAAGATGTTCAGTCGCGCCTGCAGGATACGCTTGTTGTACAGGAAGATATCCACCAGTGCGAGCAGGGCAATCAGAGCTGTCGTAACCAGCAGTCCCCATGTACCGTTGAGCATAAGCGGTTGCACATCGGCATCAGGCACGAACTCTGCATCCTCAACCAGAGCCTGCTCCTGCAAGCCGGGAATGGCACTAAGCGTAGCAAAACGCTGTACACCTGCTTCCTCTGCCGAAGTAAACGACAGTACAGGTCTCCACAGCAGCACTACGGATGCAATGACAATCAGTAAGAGATAAACGGTTTGAATACGTTGGATCATAACACTATTTACTATTTAATTATTTACGATTTAATTATTTACAATAGTTCGTTAAAAATTTGACTTAAATTAGTTAAAATATGATCGCTAAACGGC
>CALZOG010000096.1 GCA_945827635.1 uncultured Bacteroidales bacterium | reverse complement strand
GGGACATGGGATAATTCCAATACCTTCAACGGTGTACCACTGCGGTGCACCGTTGTTGTTTGGTTGCAGCGCCACATATGTGTGCAAGCCTGTATGCGACCTTTGCTATTAAAAAATGAACCTCTGTGCATATTTTTCTTCGGAAGATTTGCAAATGTGCATTTTTTTTTGTATCTTTGCACCAAATTGCGTTACTATGGCTGAAAATTATAACGACGACAACATTATCCATCTTGACGACCGCGAACATATCCGTCGGCGACCGGGTATGTACATCGGCAAACTCGGTGACGGCAGTCACTCAGATGATGGTATATACGTGCTCATCAAGGAAACCATCGACAACTCTATCGACGAGTACCGCATGGGCGAAGGCAAGGTGATCGAAGTGACCGTGGCGGACGGACGAGTAACCGTCCGGGATTACGGACGAGGTATACCTCTGGGTAAGATGGTGGACGCTGTTTCCATTCTGAACACAGGCGGTAAGTACGATAGCAAGGCGTTCAAGAAATCCGTCGGTCTGAACGGCGTGGGTACCAAAGCCGTTAACGCTCTGTCGAAAGAGTTCATCGTGGAGTCCGTGCGAGAAGGTAAGGTGCGCCGTGTCACGTTCCGACAGGGACATCTGATCAGCGATACCGATATCATGGATGCGCCCGACACGATGAAACGCGGTACGCGTATCGAGTTCGTTCCTGATGATTCGAAAGGACTGTTTGAGAACTACCAGTTCCGTGATGATTATATCGAAACAATGATGCGCAACTACGCGTATCTGAACACCGGCCTGACCCTGAACTACAACGGGCGAAAGTTCCTCTCCAAGAACGGTCTGCTCGACTTGCTGTCCGAAACAATGACAGTCGATCCACTCTATCCGATCATTCACATTGTGGGCGAAGATATAGAGATAGCCCTCACACACACCGACCAGACAGGTGAGGAGTATCACTCGTTCGTCAACGGTCAGCACACCATACAGGGCGGTACACACCAGGCTGCCTACCGAGAGGCTATAGGCAGAACGATCAAGGAGTTCTACGGCAAGAATCAGGAACTCTCCGACATCCGAAACGGCATAGTAGGCGCTATTGCCATCAATGTCGAAGAACCCGTGTTCGAGAGCCAGACGAAAGTCAAACTCGGATCGAAAGATATGAGCCCTACAGGCGGCGTGTCGGTCAACAAGTTCGTCAACGACTTTGTTGGCCTGCAACTCGACAATTACATGCACAAGCACCCTGAGGTGACGGAAGTCATGCTCAAGAAGATTCAGGACTCGGAACGCGAGCGAAAAGCCATTGCCGGCGTAACGAAAGCCGCACGCGAACGATCGAAAAAGAACCTGCTCAATAACCCCAAACTCCGCGACTGCCAGGTGCACTTCAACGACGCTAAACCCGTACGCTCCGCCAAGGATGCAGAGGACGATCTGCGCGATGAGACGTGTATCTTTATCACCGAGGGTCTGTCTGCCTCCGGCAGTATAACCAAGAGCCGTGATGTGCGTACGCAGGCGGTCTTCTCCCTGAGAGGTAAACCCCTGAACTCATACGGACTGAGCAAGTCGGTCGTCTATGAAAACGAGGAGTTCAACTGCCTCCAATCGGCGCTGAACATCGAGGACGGCTTGGACGAACTGCGATACAACAAAGTGATTATTGCTACCGATGCTGATGTCGATGGTATGCATATCCGGCTGCTGATGCTTACGTTCTTCCTGCAGTTCTTCCCCGACCTCGTGAAGAAAGGGCACGTATATATCTTGCAAACACCGCTCTTCCGTGTCAAAAACAAAAAAGAAACACGATACTGCTACAGCGAAGAAGAACGACTCAAGGCGATTGAGGAGATAAGCACGCCCGAGATAACACGATTCAAAGGTTTGGGCGAGATCTCACCCGACGAGTTCAAAGGGTTCATTGGCAGCGAGATTCGGCTGGATCAGGTTACGCTACGCAAGGAGGACGCTGTGGGCGAACTGCTGAACTTCTTCATGGGTAAGAACACCTCCGAACGTCAGGATTTTATCATCAACAATCTCGTGATCGAAGAGGATGAAGTAAATGAATAGCTAAAAACAAAAAACGTGCAGGATAATCGGGGGCTTATCGAGGGTTTATCGATCCTTTATCGAACCATTATCGCGAGTAATCGTAAATTGGAAATTTAAAATTCTAAATTTGAAATCTAATAATGCCTGCGTTTGATAATGACAAATATATCCGCATTCAGTCCGAGCATATTCGTGAACGAATAGCACAGTTCGGTAACAAACTGTATCTGGAGTTAGGCGGCAAGCTCTTCGACGATCTGCACGCCAGCCGTGTGCTGCCCGGATTCTTGCCGGATAGCAAACTGCGCATGCTTACGCAGCTGAGCGACCTGCTGGAGATCGTGATCGTACTTTCTGCTCACGACATAGAGCGCAACAAGGTGCGCCAGGACTTGGGTATTACCTACGACGAGGATGTCTTGCGCCTGCGCGAGGCGTTCATCGAGCGGGGATTCCTCGTTTCTGCGGTGGTGATCACCCATTATTCCGGTCAGCGTTCTGCCGACGACTACCGCCTGCGCCTCGAGCGCCAAGGCATACGCGTGTATTTCCACTACACGATTGAGGGCTATCCCCACAACGTTGAGAAGATTGCCTCCGACGAAGGTTTCGGCAAAGATGATTATATCGAGACTACCCGCCCGTTGGTTATTGTTACAGCACCGGGACCCGGTAGCGGAAAGATGGCAGTCTGCCTTAGCCAACTCTACAACGAGCACGCACGCGGACGTGAGGCAGGCTACGCCAAGTTCGAGACGTTCCCCGTGTGGAACCTGCCGCTCAAGCATCCGCTGAACGTCGCCTACGAAGCTGCTACTGCCGATATTCAGGATGTGAACATGATCGATCCCTTCCACCTTGACGCGTATGGCAAGACTGCTGTGAACTATAACCGAGACATCGAGATTTTCCCTGTGCTCGACGCTTTGTTCACATCGATCTATGGCCATAATCCCTACAAGTCACCCACCGACATGGGGGTAAACATGGTTGGGTTCTGTATCGAGGATGATGAAGCGGTCTGCGAAGCCAGCAAGCAGGAGATCATACGCCGCTACTTCCAGGCTCTCTGCCGCATGGCGCGCGGCGCGGTCAACGATAGCGAGATTCAGAAGATAGCACTCCTGCAAAAGCAGGTGAATATCAATACCTCCTACCGCAAGACGGTTGTTGCTGCCCGCGAGCGCCGTGCACTCGGCGGATACCGCCAATACGCGCACACCGCGGCTATCGAACTGTACGACGGACGAATAATAACTGCCGAAGCTGGCTCACTCATGGGATCGTCGGCGGCCCTGCTGCTGAACGTCACCAAGGAACTGGCAGGTATCGATCACTCTGTACAACTGATTCCGCAGGAGATGATTGAGCCTATTCAGAAAACGAAGATTCAGTATCTGCATGGTCATAATCCGCGCCTGCACACCGATGAAGTCCTCGTAGCCCTGTCCGTTCTTTCGCGCAACGATGAGAACTGCCGCAAGGCTCTTGCTACCTTGCCTCTGCTCAAAGGCTGTCAGGCGCACTCCACCGTTATGCTCAAGGACGAAGACCTGCGCACTTTCCAGAAACTGGGTATAGATCTAACAACCGACCCTGCTGTCAAGTAAGCCGAGTCGGTCGCTTGTTGTTATTCCGCTAACAGCAGTAATGCTTCTTCGCGCACATCTGCCGGCAGGTTGATTCCGCGCGCCTGCATGGCACACACCCAATCACTCACCTCCTGGGGCATAAGTGTCTCAAACACCTCGCGAATCTCTGCCGCTTGCTCGGGCGTATAATCTTCAGGCGCTATACCTTTGTAGGCGTCCAACTCCTCGTCGTTGTAGTACAGGCTCTCGTCACGCAGGATACGCAAACCTTTCTCACAATCCAAGTGCTGCCCGCAACAAATATCATTGGTATTTGTCATTTGTTCATGTATCGTTTTGTCATTTGGCATTTATCAGCAACCAATGAGTTCTGCTGCAAACTCTTTGATGTTCACCCCATCGAATGTGCCGGACGACATAAGTAGTAGCGCCGTAGGCACATTTTGCTGTTCGCCGGCAAACAAGGTGAGCAGTTGTTGCTGTAAAGCCTCGCTTTCGGTGAATACGCGGATGTTGGGCGTGCCAAACGCTTGTGCCACCTCCTCGGCAGTAATAGGTGTGAGACGTTTGTGCTCAATCACTTTCGGGTTGAAATATACGTATGCGATGTCAGCTTCTGCCATACAACCGTTGTATTGCGGCAGGAAGTCTGCCATTAGCGACGAAAACGTATGCAGCTCCATTGCAGCCACCAGACGTTTGTCTGGATAACGCTCACGTACTGCCTTTACTGTGGCGCGAAGCTTGGAGGGCGAGTGGGCAAAATCCTTGTATGCAACAGAGATAGCTGTCTCTGCAATCTTCTCCAACCGGTTGGCTGCACCGGTAAACGTGCTGATCTCCCTGTAGAAATCTTCCGGTTTGACACCTATTGTCTCGCATACCTGACAAGCAGCCTGCAGGTTTTCCATATTATGCTGACCGAACACTTGCATCGCCACATCCCCTTTGTAAGCAGAGTAGGGGCGGCATTGTATATCTTTGCGTGCGCCTTTTGCTATAGCCTGCAGATTGCTGTCGCCGCTGTAATAGATAAAGGTGCCGTTGGGCTCGAACGTATCTACAAACTTGCGGAACGTATCTACATACAAATCAAAGGTCGGGAACACATTGATATGATCCCATGCTATGCCGGTCAGAATGGCGGTGTTAGGGTGATACCACAGGAACTTTGAGCGTAGGTCTAATGGTGAGGTCAGATACTCGTCGCCCTCGAACACGGCATACTTGGCGGTATCGCTCAGGCGAACCATCCGCTCGAAGCCATCAATCTGTGCGCCCACCATATAATCAGCCTCTATACCCAATCGGTTGAGTACGTACAGGATCATTGCCGTGGTGGTTGTCTTGCCGTGTGAACCGCCCACAACGATTCGGAACTTATCCTTCGTCTGCTCGTACAGATACTCGGGGAAGGAGTATATCTTCAGTCCCAATTCGCGTGCGCGAACCAGTTCGGGGTTATCCTCGCGTGCGTGCATACCAAGAATGATTGCATCGATGTCCGGTGTAATAAGTTCAGGGTGCCACCCTATCACTTTAGGCAGCAGTCCCGCCTGCTCCAGGTGCGTACGCGCAGGATCGAAGATTTCATCATCCGAACCGGTTACAATATATCCCGCTTTCTGTTGTACTGCCAACGCAAGATTGTGCATCGCTGCACCGCCTATGGCTATAAAGTGTATTCGCATATAGTTGTTAAACCGTTAAGTCGTTAAAATGTAATTCGTTAAATCGTTGAACTGTTAAGTTGTTAGTTCTACCAATCAATGCTGGTGAGTTTGCCGCGCAAGACATCCGAATAAATCTGTGTGCGCGACTGTCCGCCCATGAGGTAGATACAATTGTCATGTACGAACGCGCTGGTCTGTGTACGTGGCGAATATACGTCCATCAGCCGGTTGTGCACCGTGTCGATAGGCTGCCAGTTCAGTCCCTCGTCCTCGGAGTACATAGCTGTATTGGATATATAGCGTGCATCAATGTCCGTGCCGCCGAACATATACAACCTCTTGCCGTACGATACAGCCGAAGCGCCTAACACTGCGGAGAATTGCGGGTGCTCGATGGCAAAGTTGGCAAATCGATAGCCCGTAGCAGCACTGTACTCTATGTTCCACAGCGAGTGAAGAGGATTACCTTGTATGTCATATCCGCCAATTATCACGGCGCGAGGACGCCAACTTGATGAAAGGAACGTAGTTACGGTGAAGTCTGCCAGTGGCCAGTTGTCCGGTAGAGGGGTGACGTTTGCACGCCATGTGTCTCCGTCCTTGGCTGAAAGGTGGAACGTGTGGTTAGCGTTGTGCTCGCTTACCAGCCAGACTGTGTCGTTGTAATACATCATTGCTATGCGTGGCACGTAGGTGTCGGCGCTCAAGTCTTGTGTCTCCCAGCTTATTCCGTCACTTGAAGTATATACAATGCCGTCCTGGCAATAGTATAGTGCTTGTTTTGCCGTAGATTCGTTCACGGCTAAGATCTCGCGCACGCGGCAGGAGGCCGGCAATGTGCTGGGAGTCGTTCCGTTGTCCCATGTCTTGCCGTCTGCTGATTGAAAGACTGTCGTGGAGAAACCGTCGTTGGCAAACAACAGAAAACGGTCGTTCAGCACCACACCTTTGGTAGCGGCACTGCCGTCGGCAAGCACGGCTGCGTTCAGCCGTTGCCAGTTAAACAGGTCGGGATCGACCTGGTGAACATTCACCACTACGCGGTAATACTTCGTGGCTGACAGGTCTGAGGAAATGATACGCAGCAGCACAGGCTGCGAGAAGTCGATTGTATCCTTGCCGGTTAAATCTCTGGAGGTACTGTCCGAAAGAATAACTGTGGTGGACGAAGGGGTAGCCTTAAACAACAATCGCGGTGTGAGACGCGTGATAGGCGTCTTGTACGTGATAGAGTCGGCATTGGTAATCAGACCGGTGTCTTTTGCCCCGAAGTTGCTGATGGTAAATGTGGTATTTGCCAGCGAAGGAAAACTATCCAGCGCAGCAAAGTAAAAACGGGTTATCTCTGTCTCTGAAGACAGGGTAACCGTGTTATTTTGCTTGTCGCACGAGGGACAAAATGTTAAAATTATGCACAAAATATATAAAAAGGTGCGTT
>CALZOG010000095.1 GCA_945827635.1 uncultured Bacteroidales bacterium | reverse complement strand
CAGCCGCGTGCAATCGGTGGCCGTTTAGGCTATGGTATTGAGGCAAGTTATGAACACGGATTAGGTGAGAAGAACATGGTATCACTGGAAGTCGGTGTACCGTTCTTCAGTGGCTTGGAGGCTGCTGCTACCTACGACTGGATCGATCCGTTCAACACCGCATTCCCTTGGAACGAAAAGGGTGAGTGGCACTGGTACATGGGTGTTGGTGCAGCTGTTCAAGCTCCGTTCGCTTTCAGCTCTGCATTTATTGGTGCAGCAGGCCGTTTTGGCGTTGAATACGATTTCTGGTTCCCTCTGCAGTTGTCGATTGACTGGCGTCCGTCGCTGGGTGTAGCGTTCAATTCAGCCGGCGCAGACTTTGGTTACGACCTGTATGGCGGAGCGTTGGGTATCGGTGTACGCTACCTGTTCAACCAATAAGCAACATATTAACCAATTAACAAAAACGGCTTGGGGGAATCCAAGCCGTTTTGTTGTTATCTAACTGTAAGCATTAGAATTTAACATTACGCGTTACATGTCAACTACCCCATCGCGCCATCGATAGGAATGACTTGCCCTGAGACGTACGATGCCATATCGGATGCGAGGAAGAGCACTACTTGTGCTACCTCGTCAGGCGTACCGGCACGACGCATCGGTATGCGACTGACAAAACTATCCCTCACCTCTTGCGGTAACGCCTGAGTCATATCCGTATCAATATACCCGGGTGCTACGGCGTTCGCACGAACGCCACGCGCTCCGAACTCCTTGGCTATGGACTTGGTGAACGCAATGATGCCTGCCTTGGAGGCAGCATAGTTAGCCTGACCGGCATTACCGCCCATGCCTACGATGGAGGCAAGAGAGATGATACTGCCCTTTCGCGCGCGCAACATAATAGGTGTAACAGCGTGCGTGTAGTTGAACACCGACTTCAGATTGACGCGGATAACCTCGTCCCACTGCTCCTCGGTCATACGCAACAACAAACCGTCGCGCGTAATGCCGGCATTGTTGACCAATACATCTATCGCGCCAAAATCTGCCATCACCTGCTCCACGACCATTTGTGCCAGGTCAAAACGCGCAGCATCCGCTGCATACGCCTTGGCACGCACACCGAGAGCCTGCAGTTCGGCTTCAACGGCTGACTCATCCTCGACGGAATCAAGATAGGTGAACGCAATATTACAGCCTTCTTTGGCAAAGCAGATAGCTATAGCGCGACCTATTCCCCGGGACGCACCGGTTATCAATGCTGTTTTTCCTTGCAGTAACATATATAATTAGATGATTTCCGATTTGATATTCAACACAAAAAGACACCGTGCCGTTTTACGCGAGAAAACTCCTGAGAACAGGATTTGAGGTTTCACGCACCTTTGTAATCCGACCACCTCATCGCTACCCTCGCGTTCGACAAAAGTTGCTTATCAGATGTCGCTGAGCGACATAGGGCGCAACTTTGTCTCCGCTCTTCCCGCCGCAACTACGTTGCGTTGGGAGCCCTGTTAAGGGAAGGGGTCACGGCGTAGAGTATCGGCACGCCATTGATACGCCAGGGACCTCGGAAGTTTGAATTATTTGATGAGTTTTCCGGTCTCTAACCGGCACGGTGTCTGGAAGTAATTATATAATTAAAATTAATATTTTTGATTTGTAAATTGGCAATTGTCACTTTTCGCCTGTCAACTGTTCCACTGGAAGGTCAGCACAATCTTGTTTTCGCGCGTGTTGTACACGCCCTGGCCGGTAAAGTTGACCGAATCAATCACCTGCCCTTTGCTCCACGAATATGCGTACGCCAAACCTGCACGCAGCCACTTGCCCATATAATTCACGCCCATCGACACGCGTTGCCGTGCATACAGAGTCGAATAGTTATATCCCGCCTCAATCATCCAGTGATTGGTTATCGCGGCCTCCACTCCTACGCGTGCGGTGTGGGCAACGCCTATCAGTTTGTGGTACTGCATGTCGTATTGCATCGATAGCAAGCCGTGGTTCCGCCATTGCAGACCTAATCCTGCACTTGCCTTCAGGGGCGTGGTCACCTGCCAGCGGCTGATATAATCCGGCGAGTCGTAAACCAACACGTTATCCGAACTTGCTGTCGGATAGTAGAACTTCTCGGTATAATAATCCGTCTCGCGCATTCTGCCTACTACCGGTGACTCGACCGCCAAACCTATACGTACAGCCTGTACCGGATGTGCAATCAGACCTATTGTTCCGCCTACCCCAACCGTTCTGCCGGTGGCATTTTCGCTCAAGGTATATTCGCAGGCTCTGCCGCGTTTGTCAGCCGACATGTACTCCCGGCGATTGATCGTTTGCCGCAGTTGCATCCATTCGAGGGTCAGTCCCACGCCCCAATACACGCGGTTGCTGATGTTCATGGCATAATGCAGGTCTGCGTCATGGCGGTAGCCGTACTCGTCAATGTTCGTTCGTATGCTGCCCGGCGTATCGGCTGTTCCGCTACCGTCGTTGAGGGTGATGATCCGCATTATATCCGAACGCTTGGCGTAGGAGATCATTATATTGTTGCTCACCACTCCCGCCACTCGTTCGGGGTGCGTGATGGCGAACACGTACGACGCCTGCGACAGGTGCCAGCGGCTGTACCACGGGTCGGGTAATCCCAAACCATCCTGGCTGAAACGACTGAAGCTGCCGTCACCGCTTATCGAGAACTGGCTGTGGCGGTATATGCCCAGACCTGCGGGGTTCTGCTTGACAGCCGTCGGGTCACCGCCCACTGCGGTCATTGCGCCGCCCAATCCTATGAACCGTGCCGTGCCGGACATGTTGTCGTCGGATACTGCCACCATCTGAGCCAGGCCGTACGGATGAACAGTCTGGGCTACGGAAGCTGAAAACTGAACGCCTAATACCAACAGAACAATCAGTCCCAGCAATCTACTATGGCATCTTTCACTTTTCACTTTTCACTTCTCGTATGACAGCCCGCACGGTATCGGGGTGCTGCAGCGTGGTCGAATCTTCGATAAACACAATCTCTTTCACACGCTTGTTGTAGTGCGGCACTATCTCGCCGCCGAGTTGAGCCGAACGGGTGTCCTGCCAGTAGTACACATCCTCGACATAATCATCCGCCTGTATCATACAGACGGCTGCCGATGCCAGCAGGCAAACCGATCCTATGCTCCACAACCGTTTCATTACCAAGCGGGATTATCTATGGGCAGCGTACGGTTGATACTCTCGTCCAACGTGGTCAGGGTCTCGGTGTTCGCTATACCCGGGATAGTCTGAATCTTCGTATTGAGCAGGTGCATCAGGTGCTTGTCGTCGCGCGCGTACAACTTAATCAGCATCGAGTACGCCCCAAGGGTGAACTGGCTCTCCACGATCTCGGGGATCTTCTCCAGTTCGGCACACACCTGGCGGTACATGTGTCCGCGCTCAAGCGTCAGGCCAACATATACGCACAGGTTGTAACCTAACATCTTCGGATTAACCTGGTATCCCGAGCCGATAATCACGCCGACGTCAAACATCCGTTGTACTCGCTGATGAACGGCGGCACGGCTCACTCCGCACTGCTCGGCTACATCCTTGAACGGTATACGCGCATTGTGCGTGATGATAGTCAGGATTTTCTTATCTAAATCGTCAATGATTTCCATAAATCTGACAAATTGTTAGTATTACTATCTAAAACGCTACAAAATTAGTAATTTTTTTGCAAATATGCAAATATTTTTGTATCTTTGTACACATTTTGATATAAAAATCATCATTTTGTCACTCAACCTACAACAATTATGTCCTCACTTGACGAATATATCGAGCAACACACCACTCCCGAGCCGGAGTTATTTGCGCAGATCACGCGCGACACCAACCTGCATATTCTTAATCCGCACATGTTGTCGGGTCAGGTTCAGGGCGAATTTTTGCGTATGCTGAGCCGGATGATTCGCCCGCAGCGTATATTGGAGTTGGGCACGTTCACCGGTTATTCCGCCCTGTGTCTGGCAGAAGGGTTGGCTGAAGGCGGCGAGCTCATCACCATCGAGCACAACGACGAGCTGGAGGCAACTATCCGCCGCAACCTGTCGCAGTCACCGCTCGGCAAACAGATACAGCTCATTATCGGCGATGCCAAGCAGATCATCAGCGATCTGTCTTCTGTCAGCGCCAGCGGTCTGTCAGCGCCAGCGGTCTGTCAGGCGAAGCCGGTCTCACTTCTGTCAGGCGAAGCCGGTCTATTTGACCTCGTATTCATCGATGCTGACAAACGCGAGTACTGCGCGTATTACGAGTTAGTCTTTCCGCTGGTGCGGCAGGGCGGATTCATCCTTGCAGACAACACCTTGTGGGACGGACATATTGTTGATCCTGCCTACGACCGCGACAAGCAGACTGTCGGTCTGCGCGCCTTCAACCGCATGGTGGCGGACGACCCGCGTGTCAGCCAGGTTATCCTGCCGCTGCGTGACGGACTGACAATCATCTACAAGCGGTAATTTCCGCTTATCATACAAAGTAAGAGCGCACCTATTTCTCTTGGTGCGCTCTTGCTTTGTTCTCGGGAGATGGTCCCGTGATGCTCGCGTGCTTTTCCCGAAATCGGAATATACCTGTAAAGAAATAAAGAGAGGCTATTCCCTCGGGATATCTTTGTGCGGGCTTATTTCACCACTATACCTTGGATGGTGTAGGTCTTGCCGTCGCGGAGGATGAGCACTTCGCCGTTGCGGAGGATCTTAGAAGCCTCTCCCCTGCCCTCCCCTGAAAGGAAGGGAGTGTTGTCGATTCCTGTAGGAACACCTTCACTTGTCGTGGTGAAACTGCCGGAATAGGTTGCAATCGGTTGCTCATTGGCATCTTTGGCGGTGATCGTCAGGTCGTACGATGTACCTTCTTCCAAGCCGGTTACGGTGAACGCGAATCCCGCTGCCTGCGCAGTATTGTCTCGAGCCGATGCACCGAATGCAATCTGCGTCAGCTGACCGTTGGCGTTGAAGATCAGCGTGCAAACAACATTGCCGTTCTTATCTTTAATCACCAATTCATACGTTGCTGCATTCTCCACAGCAGGCCAAATGACATCCGCGGTGGTCGCTGTCGGTTCAACTTTTACTTCGGTCGTTTCTGTTTTGCTTGCGCCTATAGGACGAACGTCATATACGCCCCAGAAGTCGTGAATCTTGTAGGTGTTCAGGTAATCGGCTGGCACATAAACGATTGTGCTATAATCTAAGTTCGCGAATGCCCCATTGTTTGCTGTAGGCGGACGCATACTGTAGCACGTTATCGTTTCTATTGCTGTGCAAGCGCCGAAGGCATATTCTTCAATTACCTCAACAGAAGTTCCCAGAGTCACAGATGTCAAACCGCTGCAACCAGAGAAAGCCCCCTCTCCAATGCTTGTGACGCTATTGGGAATCGTCACAGAGGTCAAACTGCTGCAATTCTCAAAAGTCCACCGGCCTATGTTCGTGACACTAACTGGAATCGTCACCGATGTCATATCAGTGCAATTCTTGAATGCACCATCTGACAGTACTTCTATGCCATCTACGATACTGTAATTTCCGTAATATGTTGGAGGCATATATGCGAAAACATGTGAATTATATACCGGTGAAGTTATACCGCAGCCCTCAAATACCCAACCTCCTATATATGTGACACTATTGGGAATCGTCATAGTGGTCAAACTGCTGCAACCAGAGAAAGCCCCCTCTTCAATGCTTGTGACGCTATTACCAATCGTCACAGAGGTCAAACTGCTGCAATAAGCGAAAGCCTCATATCCAATGCTTGTGACGCTATTGGGAATCGTCACAGAGGTCAAACCGGTGCAATCATGGAAAGCATGATTTCCAATGTTAGTGACGCTATTGGGAATCGTCACAGAGGTCAAACCGCTGCAACCACCGAAAGCCCAATATCCAATGCTTGTGACGCTATCGGGAATGGTCACAGAGGTCAAGCTGCTGCAATTATAGAA
Source organism: uncultured Bacteroidales bacterium (assembly GCA_945827635.1). Taxonomy (GTDB): domain Bacteria; phylum Bacteroidota; class Bacteroidia; order Bacteroidales; family Paludibacteraceae; genus Colicola. The sequence continues at coordinate 1,042 of CALZOG010000095.1, read as the reverse complement.
AGCACTATTTCCAATGCTGGTGACGCTATTCAGAATCGTCACAGAGGTCAAACTGCTGCAATTTTCGAAAGCCTTATCTCCAATGCTTGTTACGCTATAGGTTGTGCCATTATACGTCACAGACGCAGGGATATTGGCTGTGGTGAGACCCTGGTAGTTGTTCTCATCGTACTGCAACTCACACGTCACCTCAGCGGTTTGGTCCGTCGCATTAAGGTTGTAATACAGGTTGCCAATCTTTGTTCCTTCAGCGAACATCGTTCCTACGCTTGCTGCAAGCGCAAAGAATAATGTAATAAGTTTTTGTTTCATACGCATTTACCCTTAATTCGTGTCGGGCGCAACTTCTATGCCTGCAAGAGGCGGTTAATTATTTGAGTTTATAGATAAGTTATGTACGCATATATACACGCAAAAAGCGCCGACTTCGCTATTGCTCATCTACGCGCAAGGACCTTCGCGCTGTCCCCAAAGTCAATAAACAACAATAAAACCTACGCCGATATGACAAACTGCCTGCTAAGAAATAGCAAGTCAGTATGAATAGTCATACCCGTAGGCATCTATCGTTACTTTGTCTTTGACTTTGGATTTTCAAAAGTGTGCGAAGCTTTCGATTTGCCAACAACAAAGCGTCAATAAACGCCTTTTCAATATGTAATGAATCCCTCTAACCCTCTCCTTATACAGGAGCACGGCGTAGATCGGATCCGAAGAAAAGAATCATTTGCTATACACTGTATAGGCACAGATTCCTTTCCGAACGCAAAGATACAAAATTATTTTGATATATGCAAATGAAAATGCTAAACATGCACGAAACATATGCAAGAAAGTACAAATTTTAACGGAAAGCAAGGGGAGAACATATAAATATGCCAGGCATAGACACTATTATCGGCGGCTCTTGTGGAGCCGCTGTCCAAATAGTATCCGAACGTAATGGACGCTACTAAGGACGGCAAAGCCGATGCCTGCATCAAATGCAGGCGCAATAAACGAAGTGACTTAAACAAAATGGCGTAAACAAAGTGACGGAACA
>CALZOG010000094.1 GCA_945827635.1 uncultured Bacteroidales bacterium | reverse complement strand
ATGCAAGTTTTTCTTCCCAATTCGTCCAGAATTGTGCATTTTGAAACAAAAAACCCGCGTTAGGGATTGAAAGGGCTATGGTGTTGGATAGCAATGCGGAACGTGTGAACCCCTGCAAAGCCCGACCTCGTCGGAACGCGCATGCAAGGCCGAAAGAGCACGCCCTTTGAATTTGCTGTGGTTTCTCCTCTCCCCACAAATTGGCAATTTGCGGGGACCCCAAGGTGATGGAGGGAAACTTTGTTTAGAGGGAACGCCCCAATAAAACAAGTCGAAACCTGTTGGCGGAATTAAAAAAAGTTAAAGTTTCTAAATGGAAACATTACATTTAAGTCTGGATCGGTTTTCATTAGGCTGTTCTCGGTAGATGGTCGCGTGATGGTCGCGTGCATGACAATACAATCACCTGATCATCGAAAGACGTCAGAATAGACTATCAATAACCCGTTGGAAGTATCAAATATGCGCTGGTTTAATTCCGCCAACGGGTGTCGAAATAAATACTACGACGGCAGTCGTACAACAGATAAGGATGCCCGTCATCCGGAAAAACTTGTGCCCCGTCGTGAAAAAAGGAGGGTTACCCCTCCCAATTCACTTCATCAGCGGGTTCGGATTGCGTTGTGTTTAGCTCTGTGCGCGGGCAGCAAGCTCCGTAAATACAAGGCAATTCAAACCGTAAATTTTCAATACTGCTCGTTATCTGAGGCGAGCTGTAATGAAGTGTAACCGGTGACAAACTCCATGTGAGACATGATGGTTTGGCAGGAAGAGAGGATGGACTAGTTTAGCATAATTGCGACAAAGCATAAATTGGTCAACAATTATCAACAATTGACAACAATTGCTAAAGGGGAAAGGAGGGTCTACAATTATCAACAATTATCGACAATTGACAACTAATTGCGATGATCATGAGTGGTCAACCATTATCAACAATTACCGACAATTAGGATTCCGGCATCGCTTGCCGGGGGAATAAAGACAGATGCCGGAGAACAGACGGATGCCGAAAGACAGGCAAAGAAAAGACTCGGCGTTGAAAGCGCCGAGCACAGGACACCAACCGTGCGGCGGAATACCGCCGAGATTGAGGGATAAACGGAGATTGTGATGGTTCTGTACGGATAGCACAGATTAAACGGAGCGAGGTGGACAGATAGCGGATATTTCGAATTTATAATTTCAAATTTCATTTGTGTCCACTAAAAAATAACAAAAACCAACAAAACCCTTTGAGTGCTTTAGAAGCCTTGCTTCGCGTTCGGCAAACTGCGCTAACAGATGTCGCTGCGAGCGACATAAAGCGCACAGTTGCCTTCGCTCTCCCCAAAGCAAACAGCCTTCGGCTTCGGTTTACTTTGGGGACCCTAGGTAAATTGATACTAAAACCTGCTTGTAAGCAAGCTTCCTCGAAGACAGCCAGATAAGCTATGTCCTCTGTCATGGTGATGGTCATCGGGTTATGTAATAAGATTACACTTATTCATAAAAAACGCATCAGTGTGCAAATTTTTTTCGGTTGATTTGCAAATGTGCATTTTTTTTTGTACCTTTGTAGCGAGATTCTACTCCACACTACTGCGCGGGTATAATCAACAGCCAACAAACAGAAGATAAAAGTTCACATAAACATGACTCTTTCCAGTAGGACAAGCCAAGTAGAGATCATGGCTCCCGTAGGTTCGTACGAGAGTCTGGCAGCCGCTATCAAAGCCGGTGCCGGCAGTGTATATTTCGGTATCGAGCACCTGAACATGCGTGCTCGCTCGGCGGCTAACTTTACCACCGACGACCTGCACAAGATTGTAGCTATCTGCCGCGAGTCAGGCGTAAAGACCTATCTGACCGTTAACACGGTGATCTACCCAGAGGATATACGGATGATGCAAACAATAGTCGATCACGCCAAGCAAGCCGGCGTAGATGCCATCATCGCTTCGGATATAGCCGTGATGCAGTATGCCGTACAACAGGATGTGGAGGTGCATCTATCCACACAACTGAACATAGCCAACACCGAGGCGCTGAAGTTCTATGCACAGTTTGCGGATGTAGTAGTGCTGGCGCGCGAGCTGAACCTGACACAGGTAGCATCGATATACAAAGACATACAGGAGCAGGACATTCGCGGTCGCCACGGCGAGCCGATACGCATTGAGATGTTTTGCCACGGTGCGCTATGTATGGCGGTGAGCGGCAAGTGTTACCTCTCGCTGCACAACCTGAACAGTTCGGCTAACCGCGGAGCCTGCGCGCAGATATGCCGGCGGGCATACGTGGTAAAAGACAAGTCGTCGGACATCGAACTGGAGGTGGACAACGAGTATATCATGTCGCCCAAAGACCTGAAGACAATACATTTTCTGGATCAGATGTTGGATGCCGGCGTACGCGTGCTGAAGATAGAAGGTCGTGCGCGCGGACCGGAGTATGTGAGCACGGTGGTGCGCTGCTACCGCGAGGCGGTGGAGATGTGGGAGGAGAGTCGAAAGTCGAAAATCGAAAGTAGAAAGACAGAGATGGAGCAGAAGATTGCCGAATGGGATAAGCAGTTGGCTACGGTGTTCAACCGCGGGTTCTGGAACGGCTACTACCTCGGTCAGCGTCTGGGTGAGTGGACGAACGATTATGGCAGCAAGGCTACCAAGCGTAAGGTCTATGCCGGCAAGTGCACGAACTACTTCAGGAACATCGGTGTGGCAGAGTTCCTGTTGGAAGCAATCCCTGAGTTGCATGAGGGTGACGACCTGCTCGTGACAGGACACACGACCGGTGCATACGAGTGCACAGCACGCGAGATGCGCACTGACAAGCCTGTTACCGTGGTCAAACAGGGCGAGTTGTTTGCCATACAGACAACAGAGCCTTTGCATCGCGGCGACAAGTTATACCTGCTGGAGAGCATAGGATAACCCTACCCGAGCCAACGGCATAACAGAATGCATAATAATAGCGGGCACCCAACCGGATAGCCCGCTATTACTGTTTTTTCAAGACGGATGGTTTACCAATCCTCGCAATTACATTTGATGGGATCGAGGAAAGTGATGGTTACGGCTACCTTCACGCCGACAGACAGGGGATTGATAGCCTCGACGAACTTCGAGTTGAGCATGCCGGCATAGGTGAACTGCTTGGTCTGTGAGTCGAACTTGACGAGCTCGGGACGTCGTCCTGCCAGATCCGTAGTAGGACGGATGGCACTGAAACAATTATACTGGACATATACACCAGCATAAACACCCCAACGGCGGTTGAACTGATAGTGCATACCAAAGTCACCGTAGATGAACATGTTCACAGGGAAAGAGTTCTCAATCTTACCCTGATAGCCGCCCATATAATAGTTACTGAAGCCGTGTTGCGGCAGGTCGGGATCGAAATGCAGGTTGTAGTCAGGATAATCGGCAGTAGTGGTGAGTTGCCCCTCGGCACGGAAATGCGAGCCGACGATAGCACTCATGCCAAAGCCAATCGTACCGCGGAGTTGTATAGGGTCAGTAAGATTGACGCGCCCGGAGACACCTACAGGAATAGTGAGCATATATAGCTGCTCGCGCTCGCGGAAATCAGTATAATCGCTGTTGAGCCAATAATTCATCTTGTTGTAGTTGTCGTACAGCCATACGCGGTCGCTGAACTCACCGTGCATATTGCCGGAGTACATATCAAAGCCAAAACCGCCGGTTATACCAACATACTTGTGGATGTAGTATGTATATGTAGCTTGCACCTGTGCGCCTGCACCTACACCATTAGTCAAACCAAGGGTGTTGCGTCCATCCTCAGTAAGCTTGGGTAACAAGGTATGCAAACCACCTCCGGCAGATATCTGTACCACATGCGTAGGCACATAATCCGAGTTCACCACGTATGTGGTGTGCAATGTATCCGTACTACCTGCAATCAGGCGCGGAGCACCGATTACCAACAAGGTAAGCAAAAATATGACTGCTCTTTTTGACATAGTCACATACTAATTCGGCACAAAGGTACAAAAAAAAAATGATATATGCAAGAGTAAAGTGATTTTTTTTACGCAAAGAGTAGTTTTTTTGTCATTTTGTAGCCAGTTCTTTCCAACGTAGCATGCCATAGATGCAATTGATGCACCAGAAACTGTACTGCGCTACCATGCTCCAGTTGCCCGCCATAATCCACATCGCTACAAACAGCACATCGACAAACAGCCAGAGCCACCATTGCTGGCGTATAGCCATCACAAGCATCACCTGTGCCACAACTGACACAACGGTAGTTATGGCATCCATGTACGGCTGCGAATCATCGGTGTAACCGTCAAGGATCCACCCCACTCCGGCTGATAGAGCAGCCAGAGCAGCACACAGTACAACAAACCACCCGACAGGCAACGAACGAGGCACGATAATTGCCGACTCGTCCGTTCGCTGCCTACGCCACGCGTAGATACCGTAGATCTGCGAGAAGAAATAGAAGGCGTTCATCAGGAGTCCGGCATAGAAACGCTCCATCCAACAAAGACCGCTGTACGTGAGAATCTGACCGAATCCGAAGGCAAACGTCCAGATATTGCCTTGGGAACACAGGATGACTGAAGTGATCCCCAGCAGACCGCTCAGAAGCGACAACCAGTGAGTAGGCGCAAGCCAATAGACAAGAACCTGAACTATCAAGCCGGACACCAAGAATCCTATATCAAAGCGTTTGGTCATAGCAGTTCGATGCTGTAGCCATTCTTCAGCAGCCACTCAATGACGCGTGGCAACACGGCAATAGTGCGGTCGGCAGACTTGACGGAGTCGTGGAAATTGATTATACTGCCCGAGCGGGTATAGCGCTGAATGATGGCAAGCATCTTGTCGGGCGAGTAACTGCGGTTGTAATCGTGAGTGAGTACGTCCCACAAGATGATCTCGTAACCTCGCTCCAGAATGGCTCGTTTCTGGCGGAATGTCATCTTGCCGTATGGTGGGCGAAAAAGGCCTACCCCTGTCCCCTCCCTGAAGGGAAGGGAATGAGTAGATATAGCTTGCTCGCAGGCATCGATGTCGCGGAGGTAATCATTGAGGGAGAACTTGGTACCCTTGATATGATGGAAAGTGTGGTTGCCTACACGGTGACCTTCTTCCAACACGCGCGCATATATGTGCGGGTACTTATGTATATTGTCACCCACTACAAAGAATGTAGCCCTGACATCGTATTGCTTGAGTATATCCAATATGGCAGGTGTGGCTTCGGGTATCGGACCATCGTCGAAGGTGAGATACACAACGGGCTTGCCGTCATGCAAAACACTTGCATCGCGGCGCCATGTGACACCGCGGTACAAGTGTTGCATCCACGTAGGGAACTGGTATAATATACGAAGCATCCTGTCTAATGATCAGCCAAGTTCGGCTGATGAATACGAATCATGAGATCAGTCAAGTTTGGCTGATTAATTTTTCATAGGTGCTTGTGCGGCAATATCCCACGCCAGCGAGCTGGCACCGAGGATAGCGGCATCCGAATCCTTGAGAGTGGAAACGAGCAGTTTGATTTTTCCCTTCCAGAGATGCATAACGTTGTCGTTGAGCGCTTTCTCGATAGGATCCATGATCCAGTGGCCGGAATTGGTGAGCCCACCGAACAGGATGATTGCCTCTGGTGCGGAGAATGCAACGAAGTCAGCCAGTTTCTTGCCGAGCATCTCGCCAGTGAAGTCGAAGATCTCCTTGGCAACCTCATCGCCTGCTTCTGCAGCCTTGAAGACATCATACGAGGTGATGTTCTCGAGTTTGCGGAGCGAGGTCTCTTTGGTTGAGTTCTCGATAATCTCCTTGGCAGAACGTGCCACGCCTGTAGCCGAAGCATACGCCTCGATACATCCGCGCTGACCGCAACCGCACTGGCGTCCTTCCGGTCCGTGAACGATCTTGGTGTGGCCAAGCTCACCGGCAAAGCCGTCGTGACCGTACACAACCTTTCCGTCGATCACTATACCCGAGCCCACGCCTGTCCCCAGCGTGATCTCAATAAAGTTCTTCATGCCTCGTGCTGCACCATAGGTCATCTCGCCCATGGCGGCTGCATTGGCATCGTTGGTGATACGGCAGGGCACACCCATGCGCTCCTGAATAAGCTTGGCAAACGGCACAACGCCTTTCCACGGCAGGTTGGGTGCATACTCGATGCAGCCGGTGTAGTAGTTGCCGTTAGGCGTACCACCGCCCACTCCGCGTACATTCTCCATGCCGCCGAATGCGTCGGCGATCTTCTTCATCTCAGCGCAGAGCACGTCGCAATACTCATTGATATCAGGGTACTGCGGTGTAGGGATAGATGACGATTGCAATACGTTGCCACGGGCGTCAACAATACCGAACTTGGTGCCGGTACCACCCATGTCGATTCCAAGAACATAAGGTTTTTCCATAATTGTATTAGTTTATTTAGTTGATGAATAGAAATCAGTAATCAGCAGTCAGCAATCAGATGTAAGACTACTCCACTCTTGTGCCGTTGATGCTGTATGTCTTGCCGTCTTGCAGGATATATACATTACCGCGACGGATCAGTTTCTGTGCCGAATTGGCGGGGTTGACAAATACTTCAGGCGCACCTGTCGGCTGGTCGGATGTCCGACAGAGGTTATGCCTTCATGCAGTCTGATGCCTTTCAATGCAGAGCAACCGTTGAAGGCATACGAACCAATCTTCGTCACTGTTGCCGTGAGGACGATAGTGTCCAGTTTTGCCATCTTATAGCAAAGATACGATGGTATACTTTTCATAATATTGACTAATTAAATTATATGTTCACGATAGCAATGCGTACCTGTGACGAATATTTTTCACAAAATCCGCCTACAAAGCTACGGAAAAAATATCGTTTTTGCAAATTATTGAAGATTTTTTTGCAGAAAAACACTTTTATTGCTATAAAATTTGCATATATCGATATTTTTTTGTACTTTAGTTGCGATTTTTTGCAAACCTTACATGGGAGATTTCCGATGAAGAAGTTCTAACCATCAGTGGCACGGGCGCGATGAAGGATTACGCTTCACGCGGTGCAGCACCATGGATTAATTACAAATGTCAACAATTACCTACAGTTATCCAAAATTTCTCTTATTTGTTGATGATTAACGACAATTACCAACCATTGTCGAGATAGGAGTGAGGGTGCGCCAAATATGACACGCCCTCACTCTTGATATTAACTCGACAAAGGAACGACAATCCTCCGATAAAACCCCGATGGAACAGCACGTTTTTTTGCAAAAAAGCAATTTTCAGAAGATTTTGCCAAAATTATTTGCATATATGATTT
>CALZOG010000093.1 GCA_945827635.1 uncultured Bacteroidales bacterium | reverse complement strand
TTAAGGGCTTTGAGGGTCTCGAGGACGTTGCAACGGACGTGGATGAAGTTGGTGATGCCGAGCTTCTGGAGGTCCTCCATACAAGCCGGAGCACCGGCAACGATGAAGAGCTCTTTGGCGTTCTGGAGTTTTTTCCAGGCTTTGGGAGCGAGGTCGGCGTACTCGTCGTCAGACGAACAGAGGACGATGATGTCCGCTTTCGCCTTGCGGGCTGCCTTGATACCTTCAGCGATAGTGGCAAAACCGTTGTTGTCAATGACCTTGTATCCTGCGCAGGCGAGGAAGTTACAACTGAACTGTGCACGTGCGATACGCATTGCCAGATTACCGATAGTCAGCATGAATGCAACAGGCTGTTTCTTGCTTGCCTCGGTCTCCAGACGCAAGGCCTCAAACTCCTCTGCAGCACGAGCCACGGGCAGGGTAGGCAGAGCGTTCTCGCACGAACTGCCGCAACCGCAATGGCTTTCGACTTTCGACTTTCGACTCTCGACTGATTTGCAGTTGCAGATTGAGCTGCAAGCACCGGCATCAGCTTTGATCTTCTTAGCAGCCACCTCGGTGAAGTTCGGGAACTGGTTAGAGCCGAGCAGCACCTCTTTGCGCTTAGCTACATCTTGCAGTCGAGCCTTGAGGTTGGCAGCAATATGCTCCTGCACCTTGCCTTCTGCTACCATCTGATACATGCCACCTTGCTCTTGAATACCTAAGAACTGCTTCCATGCCTCGGCAGCGATAGATGCGGTCAGGTTCTCCAGATAGTACGATCCGGCAGCGGGGTCAACAATCTTGTCGAAGTGTGCTTCTTCCTTGAGCAGCAACTGCTGGTTGCGGGCTATACGCTCAGCAAAATCTGTCGGACGCTCGTAAGTCACGTCAAACGGCGTAACGGTGATCTCGTCCACACCAGCCAAAGCGGCACTCATCGTCTCGGTCTGGCTGCGCAGCAGGTTGACGTATGCATCGAAGATAGTCATGTTGAACTTGCTCGTCTCAGCGCTGACGTTCATCTTGGCTGCGTTTTTCAGCGCGGTGGTGAAGATCGGAGCTTTGTATGCCTCAACGATCTTTGCCCACAGCAGACGTGCGGCGCGGAACTTGGCAATCTCCATAAAGTAGTTACCACCAATACCCATGTTGAAACGGATAGCGTTGGCTGCACGGTAGTTAGGCACACCGGCTTCGGTCAGCATGGTCATGTACTCGGCACCCCAAGCCAGAGCGTAAGCCAGTTCTTGTGCTGCATAAGCACCTGAGTTGTTCAGAACAACGCTGTTGACGCCTACTACGCGATATCCGGGCAGCGATTTGGCAGCCTTAACCACGGCAGCAATCTTCTCACTCACTTGCTCGCGGCTCAGCGGTTTGCCCTTGATGAGCATAGCCTTGATAGGATCGACATTGATCGAACCGCGGAACAGCTTGATGTCTGTGCCCTTGTACTCGCGACCGATGTAACGAACCAGGATGTTAGCCAGCTCGGGAGCCTTGCAGGCGCAAACGGTGAAGTTGACAGGGATAATGTCGATACGGATATCCTGCAGCAGCACCTTGATAAAATGGTAGTTGAGCTTCTCCTTGTTCAAGCAGAAACCGATAGAGTTGATACCTTTGTTCAGAACCTCCAGCGCCTTGGCATTCGCCTTGCGGGCGTTCTGGCAAGCGCAGATGTTCTGACGGATATCCCACTCGTTGTTGGTACGTGTACCGCGGACGTACGGGAACTGTCCGGGTGCGGAAACTGTTGTCTTCAGACCTTTCAGGTCTTCACGACGGTAGAAAGGCTGTACGTTGAAGCCTTCCGGGGTGCGCCATACGAGCTTCTTGTCGAAGTCGGCACCCTTCAAGTCAGCGATGATCTTGTTCTTCCATGTCTCTGCGGAGACCGGAGCAAAATCCGCTAACAGGTTTACGGGAATTTTTTCTTCTGCCATAAAGATTGTGTTTTGTTATAGTAGTTTGTTTGTATAATTCGTAATTTTGAATTTTGAATTTCTTACCTCCCCAGTATATTGTACTCGCGTCCGTTGCAGATGATCACGATCTGCCCATCGCGCAGCACTTTTGTAGCTGTCGGCTTGGTAGGTATAACTGTCACCTCTGTTGTTTCTGTGCATGAGGTGATATACCTGTCATATGTAACGCTTGCACCTGTAGCATTGATGGTTGCGGAAGAGATACGTATGCCTTTGTTTGCGCCGTAATTGCTGTAGAACGTGATAGGCGATATACCTGTCAGCGAAGCACTGTTCGTCCATGTGAACTCGGTTAGCGTTGAGCTTTTGTCGGTCGTAATCGAGCCAATGTCTTCTCCGTTGGCTTTGATCTGCAGTGTGTTGTACTCTTTGCCGCCATACGTGGCAATAGTTACTGTGATAGTGCTCAACCCTGCCAGGTCAATTTCCGGTGAGGTTAACTCTTTGCCCGAATCCAGCAGCCAGTACGAACCTTTGTCTGTGCCTGTGTTCGTCCAGCCCTGTTTATGTTCGGCGTCGTAGGTATATACAGCCGGTGCTGCACCTGATTGTACGTTCTCTCTTGCAAACACGGCATATAATGTGATATCCGCAGTGATAGCCGGCAGTTCAGCCTCCGTTGTGTAAAGCACCTCGGGTGCCTGATCGCTTGTGCCTTGGATAGGTGTGGTGGTCCAGCCCATAAACGTCTCGCTCTCCATCGAGCATGCCTCGGGAGCATCGGGTAGGGTAGCTACTTTCTTGTTCTCCATGATGGAATCCAGACGTATAACATCGCCATCTACCATCCATGTCACGCCATACTTAGGCTTCACTACACCCGGTACATCACCGTCTCGCCAACCGTTGCTGACGCCCGGTACGAATCCGTCCTCAAACGAGGCCATCAACTGTGCCATATTCACTTCTTCGCCTGCGCGCGCACCCCATATATATTCGGCAAGATACGGATAATCGATGAATGGGTTGCGGTTGTGCTGGAAATTGCTCACTGCATCCGCACGCTTGATCTCTTTCTCGCTCACGGGGTCTTGTCTGTGCCACGTAATCAGCACCTCTTGTTCCCAGGGCTGAAACTCCAGATAGTTGTCATTCTGCATGGCGAACTTCGAACCGACATCTTTGTTGTCCAGCCGCCAGCCTTGGTACTGAGAGCAAATAGTTGGGTCATAGTTGCCGTCGATATCTTTGCCGTAGCACGTAGCCATATAGAAATACGCGCGTGCGAAGTCGCCTTTGTATTCATCTTTCGGCTCAAACACGCTGAAGTCCACACCCAAGGTCTCATGGTGAATCTTTCCTATTTTCAATGAGCCTGCTGTCTTTACATCTTTTACCGGCACACCCAGCGGATAGTTACTCCGTGCACTGTTAGCAACGCTGTTGGATGGATTCAAGTGGTAGCAGTCTTTATAGGCATCATTCTTTGCGCCACCCCACCAGCTCTTGGCAAAGCTGTGCTCTATGTTACACCCTGACACAGCCGAACCCGGCGCTCCGAACTTTTTCCAATCGTCGCAGTACATATCCATGCAGTAGCCGTTCTCATCCTGGTCACTGTAATAGAATACCTCCCACGTATCATCTCCGTACGGGATAACCGTGTGGTCACGGATGATCAGTTTCAGTGTGCCTTTCAGTTTGCCGTCTTTTGTTCCATTGACTGCATCGTAATAGCCCACAGGCATCTCTTCCGCCACTGCGAAACCGATGTTCAGAACAAGGCTGATGAGTATAAATAGTGTCTTTTTCATGTTTAGAAACCTAAGATGTTGTACTCTTTGTTGTCCACAACGATAATCAACTGCCCGTCGCGCAGTACCTTGATGGCAGCAGGTACATCCGTTGCTGTATTGTCAATACCTGTATCTGAGTCGCAACTGGTCAGATAATAAGTGTACGTTGTCTCCGTACTCTCGCCGTTCAGCGTCACTGTTACTCCGGCTATACGTCTGTGACCGCTCGAGCCGCCAACGCTGAATACTACTTCGTCTGCCTCGCCCGTCCATTTGCTGCCGTCGAGCGAGCCTTTGTTCACCGTGATAGGATTGCTGCCGTCGCCGGAGCCGAAGGTAATCTCAATAGCGGTTATGCTTTCTGCCTTAACGGTCATAGTATTGCCGCTGTAGCAACGTACTGCCGTGCCTGCGTTGTAGTATTTGGGCACGTTGCTGCCTGCCGTACCTTTGCCGAACAGGAGCGTTACGTCACCTTGCTTAACCTCCGTTACTTCCTGACCGTTGCTGTATCCGTTTTGCGTCAGGTCGATAGCCACTGTTTCCTCTTCCTTGCCGCTGGTGCTTACTTCCTTGTGGGCAAACACGGCGTGATATGTCACGTCAAACTCCACGGCAGGCATGTTGGCTATATCCGAGAACTCGATGATATCCATCGGCAGGTAGTCAGGCAATGCACCTTCCCATGATCCTCCTGCCCAACCGTAGAAACTCTCGCTGGTCTCCGAGCAGGATGCCGGTGCATCGGGTAGGGCGGCTGGCTTGCTGTTCTCTCGAACGGAATCCACGAGTATTACCTTGCCGTTCACTTTCCATGTCACGCCGTATTTGACGGTCGCCTCTGGCGTTATGCTCTCGCAGGTAGGTGTCATCGTGCTCAGGTCAACCTGTTCGCCTTTCTTGTTGCCCCAGATATATTCCACCAGTTCCGGATAGTCGATAAACGGGTTGCGGTTATTCTGCTCGCCATACACGCCTTGGTTACGATCGACCTCTTTCTCGCTGACAGGATCGTTACGGTGCCAGTCCAGTAGGAACGACAGGCTGTAACTCGTCAGATCCGTCGGGCTGGAGGTGAACATTACCGAGCCGTCGCCGGAGTTCAGGATATTGTTGCGGTAGCGCGCTACCATATAGAAGAACGTACGCGCAAAGTCGCCTTTGTATCGGTCGTCCGGCTCATATACCGTACCGCTTACGCCGGTCTTGGCGGAGGTGCCTAACTTGCCCAAAGCATGGTGATACGGGTCACCGCTTATTCCTTTGTTCGTTCCTACCACGCCGTACGGGTAGTTCGAACGCAGGTTGTTCACGCGGGCGTCGGTCGGATAGACGTTGAACATATCCGATACCATCGGACCGTTGCCTAACCATGATTGGCAGCATACATGCTCCTTGTTCCATCCGTCACACACGGCTTTTTGCGGAAGATTGGCGTCCTCATATACAAACCGGCACGTGGAGTACATATCCCACAGCGTATCGGCATAGAAATCCGTCTGCAAATAGTGTGGCTCCAGACCTTTGTAGGATATCTCGTTGTAGTCCTTGGATATACAGGTCTGCAATGCGTTCAGGATATTGTCAGCACCTTTCTTGCCGCTCACGCCATTATAGTAACCGTCGGGTATAGCCGCCACGCCGGTCACAACGTTCGCCATACTCAACTGCGCCACCAGCGCAAATGCTATTACGATATATTTCTTCATTCTTTCAACTTTAATTCTCAACACTCAACTCTCATCTACCTCACTCTCACTCCCTGCACATTGTATAGTTGCTCACCTACCAGAATGTATATCTCGCCGCCTATCAGCATCTTTCTTGCCGGTGCGTCTGTCTCAACCATCACAACTTCTGTCGATTCCTGGCAGGTGGTGATATATCGGTCGTAACTTACTAATAAACCGGTAGCATCAATCGTGATAGATGCAATGCCTATACCCTTGTTTTCGTCGTAACTGCTGGAGAACGTCAGTGCCGAGTTGCCGGCGATGGACAGGTTGTTCGTCCACTCATAGTTGGTCAGCGTGCCGCCTTTTTCTGCTGTGATGGAAGCCAGTTTACCGTTCTCTTCGTATATATCCAGTTGGTCGTATTGCGTACCGCCGTACGTGCGCATTCTTACGGTTATCTTGTTCAGTCCCATCAGGTCGATTACCGGCGACTTGATCTCCTTGCCGCTATCCAGCAACCAGTAACTGCCCTTGTTCGTTGCATTATTTGTCCAGCCTTCCGTCTCGTTGCCTATGGCATAGGTGTAGGTCGCAGGTGCTGCACTGCCGCCTTCTGCTATGTGGGCATATACGGCGTAGTACGTCACATCTGCTGTCACGGCTGGGATATCCGTCGCTTTGGTGTAGAGCGGGGTAGGCGCATCATCCATCGTGCCTGCGATGGCCGCATCCGTCCAACCCATGAACTCCGTGCTTTCTGCCGAGCACGATACAGGTGCCTGAGGCAGACTGCTTATCTTGCCGTTCTTGGCTACCTCTTCTGCCTTTAGTTGTGATCCGTTGGCTGACCAGGTAACCGTATATTTGGTTTCCGACGGATCAACCGGAGCATCACCTCCGCGCCAGCCGTCACTCTTGCCCGGGATAAATCCTGCCTCGCACGATGCAATCAGTTTGCTCATATCTATCGTCTCGCCGTAGTGCTCGCCCCAGATGTATTCTGCAAGGTACGGATAGTCGATGAACGGGTTACGGTTGCCTTGTGTAGCCTGTATGCCGTTGTTGCGGTCTATCTCCTTCTGGCTCACAGGATCCTCGCGGTGCCACTTCATCAGCAGTACAACGGCTTTCTTTGTTAGTCCGTAGTAGTGTGCTGCATCATAGATGCCATTGAAGAAGCTGTTGCCGCTTGTCATGTTTGACAACTGCCATTTTACGATCGTACCGAAGTATCCGCGCGCAAAATCGCCTTTGTATTTGTCCAGCGGCTCAAATACGTGACCTGAACCGTTTATCACTTCGTTGGCGGATGAAGCAATAGTCTTCTTGTCGGTTGACCACGAACCTGCCGAGCCGGATTTGTTTCCGTTCCAGTCCTCGCCACCATTAACTACGCCGAACTCGTCATTCGAACGTACACCGTTGATCTTGCCGTCGGTCGGTACCAGATGGAATATATCGCAACCTATTCCGCGTGTGCCGCCTCCGAACCATGATTTGGGTATCGAGTGCTCGCGGTTGTAGCAGTCGCATACGCCATTGTACGTTCCGCACTGGTCGCTTCTATACGTAAATACGCAATCTCCGTACATATCCCATATCTTGCCCGCGCGCGAGGATGTGTAGTCCGGGTTCGACGGATCGGACGGATAGACATCCGAGGTCTTGTATGCGGTCCACAGACCATCGTAACCCAAGGTCTTGAATCCCTTGTTTGTTGCCGAACTCACGGCTGTCCACAGACTGCTTCCTGATTTGCCGTCAACTGACGACCAATACGCAGGAATATCACTCGGGGCTGTTACCTTCGCAGCCCAGCCTAATTGCGCTACTATTGCAAGCGCAAGTACAAAGATTGTATGTTTTTGCATTGAATAGAATGATTAATGGTTAATTGCTTATCCATCCGTTTTTTCAGCGTACAACACCTGTTTCTTCATTCGCAAATCTGCTCATAGCAGGTGTTCGCTCATAAA
>CALZOG010000092.1 GCA_945827635.1 uncultured Bacteroidales bacterium | reverse complement strand
ATTATGGCACATAAGAAAGGTGTCGGTAGTTCGAAGAACGGCCGTGAATCAGAAAGCAAACGCCTTGGTGTAAAAATCTGGGGTGGACAAATCGCAAAAGCTGGTAACATTATCGTGCGTCAGCGCGGTACAGTACACAAACCCGGTGCAAACATGGGTATGGGCTCTGACCACACTCTCTACGCTCTGGTAGATGGTGTTGTTACCTTCACACGCAAACGCGACAACAAGTCGTACGTCTCTATACAGCCGATAGCTGCTGAAGCATAAATCGGCGGAGACAATACAGCAAATCTCCTACCGAGCTTCGGCTTAGGGTAGGAGATTTTTGTTTGTGACAAATACCAATCAGCCAAACATGGCTGATAACAAATAACAACCATACAATGCTAACACTCAAACAGATTTATGACAGCCCTGAGCAGATCGTAGCAGGGCTTGAGAAGAAACATTTCGCAGACGCTCAGGCTACGATTGAGCGCGTGATGGCCATTGATGCCGAACGCAAAGCTGCACAGCAGAAGAAAGATGCGGCCTCGGCTGAGATGAACAAGATCAGCAAATCTATCGGCGCACTCATGGCGCAGGGTAAGAAAGACGAAGCCAATGCCGCCAAAGCACAGACCGGCGAACTCAAGCAAGCTGTTGCCACCTATGAACAAGAGATGGATACCAAGGAGCAGGAACTGACCAATCTGCTGTTGACTATACCTAATGTACCCTACGCTATTGTTCCCGAAGGTGCATCGGCTGAGGATAACCTCGCCGTGACACTCGGCAACTGGCCTAACCAGCCGATGGCTGACGCTATTGCCAAGAACGGCTCTGTAGCCCTGCGCGACTGGGATAGTGCAACCGATGAGGCTATTGCTGTCAAGCGCATCGCACAGAGCGAGAAACTGCCGCACTGGGAGTTGGCGAAGAAGTATAACCTCATTGATTTTGATCTGGGCGTAAAGATTTCCGGCGCAGGATTCCCCGTATATATCGGTCAGGGCGCACGCCTGCAGAGGGCGCTGATTAACTTCTTCCTCGCCGAGGCAAACAAAGCCGGTTACACGGAGATCATGCCGCCTACAGTGGTTAACGCCGCTTCGGGTTACGGCACGGGACAGTTGCCTGACAAAGAGGGACAGATGTACCACTGCGAGGTGGATGACCTGTATCTCATCCCCACGGCCGAGGTGCCTGTTACGAACCTCTACCGCGATGTGATCATCGACGAAGACAAACTGCCCATCAAGAACTGCGCCTACACCGAGTGCTTCCGCCGCGAGGCAGGCAGCTATGGCAAGGACGTACGCGGCTTGAACCGTTTGCACGAGTTCTCAAAGATCGAGATCGTACGTATCGACACTCCGGAGCACTCCGACGCTTCGCACAAAGAGATGCTCGCGCATGTTGAGGGACTGCTGCAGAAACTCGAACTGCCGTATCGTATCCTGCGTCTGTCAGGCGGCGATATGTCGTTCACGGCAGCCTTGTGCTACGACTTTGAGGTATATAGTGAGGCGCAGCACCGCTGGCTGGAGGTCAGCTCCACCAGTAACTTCGACACCTATCAGGCTAACCGCCTGAAGTGCCGTTATCGTCGCAACGAGGACAAGAGAGTGACGCTCTGCCACACCTTGAACGGTTCGGCGCTGGCGTTGCCGCGTATCGTTGCCGCCCTGCTGGAGAACAACCAGACCGAGGAAGGTATACGTATCCCGGCAGCCCTGCAGCCGTACTTCGGTGACGATATGATTCGCTAAGAATAAGTTGCTTGTTGTGACACAGGCAAATAAGCAAACAAGCGGCAACAATGCCGCTTGTTTTGTTTCTATCCCAGTTTGTCCGCTATGTCATCAGCCTCTTGCAAGCCAAGTTTCTGCCGGATTTGAGTCTTGCGTTGGTAGATTGTTTGCAAGCTCTGGCGGGTAAGCATGTTGATTTCTTTTGTAGAGAATCCCGCCCGAAGCAAACAGCATAATTGTATCTCTTTCTCGTTCAAGGTCTCTCCATGACAACTCATCAGCCGGCTGTAGAAACCGTTGTATGCGCCATCTATCGTGCGGTAGATGCTCTGCCAGTCAATAAGCGCGGAGGCTTTGGATTCGTTGATAGCGGTGAGTTGCGCCAACAGATGTTGGTTGGCTTCAGTAGGCGCGTTGGCAATCGTGCGGATCAAGCCTAACTGCCGCAACATGAGTTGTTGCACATCCGCCTCGGCTGAGTTATGACGGGAAAGGAGGTTGCGGAGTGTTTCTATCTCCTCCTCTTTCTGCAACAGTTGCCTTTTGCGGCGGCGGTTGAGTCCCCAAACCAGCAGAATAGCACCTGCTCCCGCAAACAACAGAACAACGATAAACAACATCTGCCTCTGCCTGCTGATGGTCAGATACATGTTGCGCTCACGTAAGTCGCGGATAGAACGTTCCTTGGCTTCCGCCACGCGAAAACGCACATAGTCCTTCTCCGACCAGTGGTTATGGTATTGTACCAGCGGGAAAAAATGATACACTCCCTTTTGCGCATACTCCAGCACTTGTCGGTGCGCTAAGAATGCCGCTTCTGTAGCCGGATCAAACTCCGAAGACTCTTTGTATTTCGCAAACAACTCTTCCGCCTCGCGCATATACTGCTCTGCACGCTGTTTGTTGCCCTTGTTCAGCCATATGCGCGACAACGAATAGAGGCTTTCCACCTGCAACCAGTTTTCCGCCTTGCGGTATTGTTCCATCAGATCTTCAAGCATTCGGATCGCTTGGTCGGTCTGCCCGATTTCACCTAACAGGTCGGCATAATTACGGCGAACGACGTTCATAATAAACGCCGAGTCGGCAGCATTGGCAATAGCTTTTTCGAAGCATTGCTCCATCTTGTCGTACTCGCCGAGCGAGAAATATACTATCGCAAGGGCGTTATACACGCGCTCTACTTCGTCCAGATGGATTGCCTTGCCGTCGTCGAGTGCAATGAGCGTTTCAGTGTAGTCGCGCACGAGTTCGAATTTATAGTCGCGCATCGCAAGTTCCGCTGACACGCGCAGCACAATTACCTGCCACAAGTGTTCGCCTGTCAGTTCAGCCACCTCGTCGGCATAACCTTTCTGCCGTTGCAGAACCATCTGCGCTTTTTCCTTGTCGTTGTTCCACCAATAGTACATCGCTTCGTCCAAGCCGGACAGGATCAAATAGCGCGGCAAGCTTTCTTCTTTGGGCAGAACGGTTTTTCCGCCTACTGCTAAATCCTCCCATTGTTTGCGGAAATAATCAGCCGCCCAGCAGATCATCGAATCCTCGCTGAGCGATTGCATGGAGTTGGCGTGCAGGTCGCAGGTGATAAACCAGTATTTAGCCAGGTGCTCGTCGTCCAACCGTTCAGGTCGCTCCACTTGCCTGAGCAGCAGTTCAACCGAATCGCGGTTACTATACAGCAATGCCTCTGCCGTCTCTATCCGCTCACGGTCTCTATGCACGCTGCAGCTCGCCATGAGGCAAAGAGAAATCACTCCTAAAGCCAATATGTGAATGCTTTTCATCGTTGTTATTCTAAAAACGATGCAAAGTTACAAAAAAATTTTGAATTATGCAAAGCAAAACACTCACTTATAAACTTTTCTTCGTAAATATACTATATTTCAATGGTTTAGGAGCGGCAAATATAAAGTTTCCGATTAGCAAGATTTGGCCATTCTCCCACATCCCTCTATCCTCCGCGCAACATACGCGCAAGGTCTGCTGATTTGAAGTCACTTGGACCGATGTTGAAAGGTTCCAATAATTAAGGTTCACTCATTCACAGATTCACACATATTCTGTCCAAATAGAGTTATTCGATTTTTATAGGAGTTACACGCAAGTCATAAAGTCCATTAGAATAGGACTCCACAACAATACGGACATACCCATCTGAGCCACGAAGATGTTTGAAAATTTTTCGGGTCTTCTTTTGCTGTCCGACAGGCTGTGACATAATATCGCATTCAAAAGTACCTATAGCAGTACATTGATTATTCTTTTCTCTGAGGAACATGTCAAATGACTCTATCATCTTTCCATTACCATCATACAAACCAACTTTAACTACACATCCGACCCGTCCAGAGTAATTATGGCAGTCAAGTACATTTGGACTGAGAATGTAGAATTGATCTGGTTTGTCCGTACGGAATACAAATGCTTTTTCTCTGTCTTGGAAGACATACTTGTAGTAACTTGTTGCATTGCCAATAAGCTCATCTGCTTCTACAAACTGTTTTGACCATTCTCATGCGAATAGAGCTACAGGAATAAGTGCAAAGAATAATAAGATCTTTTTCATGATTATTTAAATATTAATTAACAAAAAGTGCGAGTCTCTTATCGCGCAACCAAGGCAGCCCTGCAAGGAAACCTTTGCCTGTTCTAAGAAACTCACACGAGATGAGCATCTATTATGAACAGGCAAGGCATACCTATGGATATGCTGCCACATATTATTTCTGTGCATTATTTCCGTCAGTTTTGCAGGGCTTTCGGTTTGCGCGAAATAATAGTAATACTTTGTTTTAATTAGCACAACGCTTTGCGCTTGTTTTTCTCCATTTTCACGTCTCGGAGAAAAAACGATTAATTATCTTGCCATCAAATGGCGTTGTACGCCGCCGATGTGTTCTTCATATCATACAAATACGCGGGATCTTATGCCGTCGCTGCATTATAGACGTAATTCTTGTATAACCACTCGCCGTTGATGTTCGCTTGCGTTTTATCTATGCTCTGTATCGGCGAGAAGGAGATAAGATTATTTGAGTAACGCGTTAAATACTGAAGTACTTCTACCGATGCCAACTCACGCAACTCTTTACGAACGATAGCAGAAATAGCTTTATATTCTTTTTCTGTATAAAGCAGTTTGACAACTTCTAATTTCTTTTGAGAATAATAAACCTTTACTTTATCTTGGTCAATTGTCAATATTCCCACACTCAATCGCTCTGTTATCTCAGGGCGAATATCCGCATATATTATACTATATTGAATATTATTTTTCATAATTGCTATAGGATTTCAAACATTCTACAAAATTCTCCCATGTGGCACTTAACCATTTTTGAGAGAATAGTTCTTCTAATTTGTTTTCT
This sequence comes from uncultured Bacteroidales bacterium, assembly GCA_945827635.1. Classification (GTDB taxonomy): domain Bacteria; phylum Bacteroidota; class Bacteroidia; order Bacteroidales; family Paludibacteraceae; genus Colicola. The sequence goes on along the minus strand of CALZOG010000092.1, from coordinate 2,352 downwards.
ATTTTTACAGACGGCACAGCCCACTCTTGGGGCATTTCAGTTAATAAACTTGATTTCTGTTTGCTACGATTTATACATTGCGTGTAATCTTTTTTTAATCGTTCGACCGCTTCGGTTAGTTGCTTGGACGAAACAAATTTAACAATATGGGTGAAAATATCTGCTCCGAGAATACTATCCGTTTCTGTCAACTGTAACAAGGGAAAATCAAAGGTTACATTGTTCAGTATTCCTCCGTAATCAATGGAAATCAAACGCGCCTTCTCTATATCATATAGTAGATTTGCATTGTTGTATGTGCGATCTTCATTGGCAATCCAAAAGTCAAAAAGAGCAATTTTAAGCAGTTGGTACAATGTTTCTGTATTCACTTCTACCTGTCGGAATGAGGTGGGAGTTATGTCTATTACACCTTCTATTTTTCGGAAGCCGGCGGCAGGAGCTGACGAACTATGTGACAACGAAATAGATGCCCAATGTTCCGGCATGATTTTTATCAAAGCAAATGACGGTGTGTTGATTCTCCATGCATCTGCAAAAACAGCCCCAATAAACTCACATGCTAATTTATATGCAATCGTAGCATTTGGACGCATGTATTTGCATATGTACTGTTGCGCATCTGAGCATAATACCAAAACAGGTAATTCGCCTGTTGTGTATGACATGGATATTTCCTGAATACTATGTAAATGCTGTATTTCCATCGTCTTTGCGACTTCTGGCTAATTAGCCGTTTTTCTCGCGCTTAGCAGCACTCGATTAAAAACCGCTACAAAGTTAGCCGTTTTTCTCGCGCTTAGCAGCACTCGATTAAAAACCGCTACAAAGTTACAACTTTTTTTTGAAAAATGCAAATTATTTATGCAATTTTTATGCTTTTTCCTTCTGCAAACAAGCCACAAGCAGTCTTACCTGTCATGCATATCGTTTGTAAAGCCTTGAAGCATTTTTACAGGTGCATCGGTGCATTTTCGGAGGCGTATCGGGGGCTTATCGTATCCCGATGCTTGTTATAATATACATAGTATATTATCCCGTGATTTTGAAATATATGTTCCCACACACACAGCATATCTGTGTCCAAACATATAAATCCGACAAGCACGCATATAAACTTTTCGCCTTTCACATCGCAGTTAATCAGCGCATTACAGAGCATAAATATAAATCAAAATATTTGCATATAATATACTTTTTGTTGTAACTTTGCACCAGATTTTGAAACTCAAAAATTTGTAAAATTATGAACTGGGAAATGATTCTTTGGGCAGTTTTTACTGTCACAGTACTTTCGATGAGCGGGTGTATGCCCGGAAGTGAGAAGTGGAACATCCACATTGCGGCACATTGCTACATCAAAGGCGGTGGACTGCAAGAAGGTGAGAAACTGATTTTTGTCAATGGTATTCAGCGCAAGTGCTTGCGTGAATGGCAGGGGCAAATGTGTAAGTATGTGGCGGTTAAGTACACTTTCCGCAAAGCGAACGGCAATCTGGATCAACGAATCCTTCATCTGCTGATGACCGAACATTGCGACAGCATCATCGATTGCAGTTACGACGGCAAGGCGGAATGGGTCAATTCCGATGATCTGCTCATGCTGAGAGACATCTTCCCTCATGGTGTCTTCGGCGGCGAACGATAGTATCACCTTATAATATATAATAATATGCAAACAAAGTATTTCGTATTGGCAGCGGCGATGGTTTGCGCCGTGTCAATGGCAGCTAACAACAAAGTTAGCGGAGTTATCAAGGACGCAGCGGACAAGACTGCGCTCATTGGTGTCAATGTCAGTTTGAAACAGGGCGACCAGCAAGTGTCCGGCACAGTCACAGACGCGCACGGAAAGTTCAGTTTGGAAACCGAAACGGGCGAGTTCGTGTTGGAATGTTCGTATATCGGCTATGAGCCTATTGGCATGAGTTTGACGGTAAGCGGTCACACCAACCTCGGCACGATTGAAATGAACGAGGCTTCGACGGAACTGGGCGAAGTGGTGGTGGAAGGTGACGAGGTAATTCAGAAAGTGGATCGCCAGATTCTGCTGCCTAACAAAGAGCAGTTGGGGGCTTCTTCGGACGGTATGTCGCTTCTCCAAAACTTACAGATTCCGCGTATCGTTGTGAATCCTGTGGAAAACTCGGTCAAGACCCTTGCAAACCAAGAAGTGCAGTTACGTATCAACGGCATCGAGGCAAGCAGTTCCGAGGTTATGGCGATTAACCCGAAGGATGTCATCCGTATCGAGTACCACGACCAGCCGGGCGTGCGCTATAACGGCGCGGCGGCGGTCATCAACTACATCGTCAAGCACCGCGACACGGGCGGCAATCTGATGCTCAACGC
>CALZOG010000091.1 GCA_945827635.1 uncultured Bacteroidales bacterium | reverse complement strand
AAAGATAATAAAAATATTTGGATTATACAAATAATAAAATTAAATACATAATGAATATTGTTGACAGATTTCTGAAATACGTATCGTTCTGCACGACAAGCGACGAGCAGACGAACCTCACTCCGTCCACACCCGGACAGATGGAGTTTGCACGCTACCTGGCAGACGAGTTGCGCAGCATAGGCATGCAAGACGTAACGCTGGACGACAACGGCTATATCATGGCAACGTTGCCGGGGAACACGCAGGGACCGACAATCGGGTTCATATCCCATATGGATACCTCGCCCGACGCCAGCGGCAAGCATGTGCAGCCGCGTATCGTAAAGAACTACGACGGCAGTGATATCGAACTGAGCGAAGGTATCGTTCTTGAGACGGCCAAGTATCCCGAGATTCTGCGTTACACAGGGCAGGATATTATCGTTACGAACGGCAAGACACTGCTCGGCGCGGACGACAAAGCCGGCATTGCAGAGATCGTTACGGCAATGGAGTACCTGATCCAACACCCCGAGATCAAACACGGCAAGGTGCGCGTAGGCTTCACGCCGGACGAAGAGATAGGTCAAGGCGCCGACCACTTTGACGTCAAAGCCTTCGGCTGCGACTTTGCTTATACGATGGACGGAGGTGCAGTGGGCGAACTGGAGTTTGAGAACTTCAATGCAGCATACTGCAAGATCCACGTGCACGGCGTGAACGTGCACCCGGGCAGCGCGTACCATAAGATGCAGAACTCGATGCGCATAGCCTACCAACTGGCAGTCATGCTGCCGCGCTGGGAAACACCCGAGCACACGCAGGGCTACGAAGGGTTCTACCACCTGATCGGCATGAACGGCACGGTGGAAGAGACGACCCTCAGTTATATCATCCGCGACCACGACCGAGCACGATTTGAGAGCCGCAAGCGCGAACTCGAACACCTCGTACGCAAGGTCAACCGCGAGTATGGCGAGGGCACGGCTGAGATAGAGATGCGCGATCAATACTATAACATGCGCGAGAAGATTGAGCCGGTGATGCATATCATCGACCTCGCCAAGCAGGCAATGGAGGCTGTAGGTGTAACGCCTGTAGTCAAACCTATCCGCGGCGGCACGGACGGAGCACGGCTATCGTTCGAAGGACTGCCCTGCCCGAACATCTTCGCCGGCGGCGAGAACTTCCACAGCCGCTACGAGTACCTGCCTATACCAAGCATGGAAAAGGCAAGAGACGTTATTTTGGAGATCGTTAAGATGTGAAATGGTTAAACCGTTAAATTGTTAAATACTATACTATGTTAAAAACAACACCGTTTACCGACGTGCATATTGCACTCGGTGCAAAAATGGCAGAGTTTGCCGGATTCAATATGCCTATCCAGTACCCGACAGGCATTAACCAGGAGCACATGATCGTCCGCACAGGCGTGGGCGTGTTTGACGTGAGCCACATGGGCGAGTTCTGGGTAAAAGGCGAACGCGCACTGGACTTCCTGCAATACATCACCACCAACGATGTCAGCAAGCTCGATGCAGGCAAGGCGCAATACACCTGCATGCCGAACGGCAAGGGCGGTATTGTGGACGACCTGATCATCTACAAGTATTCGACTACCAAATATCTGATGGTAGTCAACGCCGGCAATATCGACAAAGATTGGGATTGGGTGAATGAAGTCAAGTCGACAGTCGAAAGTCAAAAGTCGAAAGACTGCTGGGGTGACTTGCGTTTGGAAAACGTGTCTGACAAGTACGCCCAACTTGCCGTACAAGGTCCAAAGGCTACCGAGATGCTGCAACTGCTGACCGATGCCGACCTGAGTGCTATACCCTACTATTCGTTCCGCGAGTGGTCGTTTGCAGGCGTACAGGGCGTGCTGCTCAGTAACACAGGTTACACCGGAGCCGGAGGTTTTGAGTTGTACTTCCCCAAGGAGCACGCAAGGCAGATATGGGACGCATTGTTCGAGGTCGGCAAACCATTCGGTTTGGCACCTATCGGCTTGGGCGCACGCGACTCGCTGCGTCTGGAGAAGTGGTATTGCCTGTACGGGCACGACATTGACGACACTACCTCACCGCTGGAGGCAGGACTCGGATGGATCACCAAACTGAATGCCAAAGATTTCATCGACAAAGACTTCCTCCTGAAGCAAAAAGCCGAAGGCGTAAAACGCAAACTCGTGCACTTCGAGTGCCTGGAGCGTGCTATCCCGCGCAACGGCTACGACATCTGCAACGCTGATGGGGAAAAGATAGGTCACGTTACCTCAGGAATAATGCTGCCAGATAGAAAAGTCGGCATAGGCATGGGCTACGTGATTGCATCGGAAGCCGAAAAAGGCAACACGATATATATCCGCATACGCGAAAAACTGCAACCGGCGATGATAGTGTAGTCGAAAGTCGATAGTCGAAAGTCGAAAGGCGAAAGTCGAAAAGACGGCAAAAGTCAACTACGCTGAGCGATTGAAAGTTTTTTAGCGAAATTATTTGCAAATATCGAATATTTTTTGTATCTTTGCAACCGCTTTTTGTGCGGTCGAGTGTCTCGGCGCCCGCTCAGCCATGCGAGCAGGAGGCACAATGAACTAAGAAAAAATAAATCAAATAATTAATATGGCAACATTACAACGTATTCGCAACCATGGCTTGTTCCTGCTGATTATCGTGGGTTTGGCTATGCTTGCATTTATTCTGGGTGACGCTCTTAACTCCGGTAGTTCATTTATGAACAAGAGCCGCGAGTATATCGGCGAGATTGAAGGACAAAAGATTCATTACACGGAGTACGAGAGTGCTGTAGAACAGCTGACCGAGGTCTATAAGATCGAGTCAGGCCGCAGCGACTTTGATGAGGATATGCATGCGCAGATCCGCAATCAAGTTTGGCAGATGCTGGTAGCCAAGTACACGCTCCAGGATCAGGCTAAGCTGATCGGTATGGATATCACCTCCGACGAGTTGTACGAACTCTGCGCAGGTGCCAAGCCCCACCAGCTGATCACATCGCGCCGTATGTTCGCAGGGCAGAACGGCCAGTTCGACCGCAATATCCTGATTAACTTCCTCGCTTCAATCGAGATGGATAGCGAGAACGCCGAGCAGGCAGCCAACCTCAAGCAGGCTAAGAACTATTGGATGTACTGGGAGAACGCCGTACGCCTGACTGCTATGCAGGAGAAGTATGTTGGTCTGATGCAGAACATGCTGACCGCCAACAACCTTGACGCCAAGTTTGCCGCTCAAGCCAAGCAGACCAAGGTGAACGTAGATTACGCTATGAAGCCCTACTACACCGTAGCCGACTCGCTGGTGAAAGTTAGCACGAGCGACATCCGCAAGATCTACGACGAGCGCAAGCAGATGTACAAGCAGACACCTAACCGCGACATCGCTTATATTGCTTACCCCATCGTTCCGAGCGAGGTTGACTATCAGCTTGCCGAGAAAGCTATGCAGGAAATCCAGGAGGAGTTCCGCACCACCGAAGAGGTTGCACTGGTTGTAAACAGCAACTCCGACGTTATGTACGACGGCAACAACTATTCGGAAAAGACTATCCCTGCCGCATACAAGGATTTTGCTTTTGCCAAGGGCGCCAAGAAGAACGACTTTATGGAACTCAACTACGACGAGGCTACCCGCACGTTCCGTATGGCACGCCTGATGGATTGTGGCTACAACGCACCCGACTCTGTTCAGCTGAAGGGTATAGCAACCAAAGAGGGCGAGCAGGATCAGGAGTATGGTTGGTTTACCGAGGCAGACCTGCAGAAGGATATTGCCGAGCCGGCATTTGCAGGCAAGGTAGGTCAACGCTTCACCGTAACCCTGGGTATGGAGGATCGCACATTCGAGATCACCGGTCTGACAAAGCCGACCCCGAAAGCCAAAGTGGCTATCATCGAGCGTGAGGTTACACCTTCCAGCAAGACCTATGCCGCTATCTATAACACCGCCAACCAGTTTGTAGTCAACAATCAGGACGAAGAAGCTTTCCGTGCTGCTGCCGAAGAAGCAAAGATGGAGATAGAGACTGCTACCAACCTGCAGAAGATGGCTAACAAAGTGGCTGACCTCAAGTCAAGCCGTGCTATCGTACGCTGGGCATTCAATGCCAAGGAAGGTCAAGTGAGTGACGTATTTGAGTGCGGTGACAAATATATCGTAGCCGTGCTGACCGCCACACACGATGGCGAGTATCGCGAGTTTGAGGATGTACAGGCTACGCTGCGTTACGAGGCTGTCAACCGCAAGAAAGCCGAGTATATCAGCAAGCAGATTGCTGACGCCAAGACTCTTGCCGAGGTTGCCGAGAAGATGGGCAGCGAGGTTCGTCACATCGATGCTCTGACCGAGGACTCGTACCGCTTCGGCATTGAAGGTATGGAGCCTGCAGCAGTTGGCACAGCCTTTGCAACCGCCGCCGGCGAGCTGTCGAAACCCGTTAAGGGCAACCAGGGCGTGATTGTACTCGTTCCGTCGGATGTACAGCGCACAGAGGCAGAGGTGGACTACAAGGCTGAGATCGCAAGTATGAACGCACGCACAAGCTACAGTCTGCCCTACCAGCTGATTAACAATCTGGAGCAGAACGCCGATATCGTAGATAACCGCGCTACGTTCCAATAAATAATAGACCGCAGCAGAGCTGCTCAAAGTAGAAAGACAAAAGTCGAAAGAACGCAGCTGAGCTGCTTGAGGATAAACAAGATGAGCCCCTACGAAGAGGCTCATCTTGTTTGAGAGGATTTATTATGTGGACTATTCTGGCATTCATTTCCGCGCTGTGCCTGGGCTTCTATGACGTAAGCAAGAAGGTCGCGCTGCGCGATAACAAGGTAGTAGATGTGCTGACTCTTAGCATCTGCGTATCGGCAGTTATACTGTCCGTGCCGCTGCTGCTGTCGCGCTGCTGCCCTGAGGTAATGACCGGCACGCTGTTCTACGTGCCGAGAATGAACCTGCAGGCACACCTGTTTACACTGCTCAAGGCGGCAATCGTACTCAGCAGTTGGGTGTTCGGGTTCATTTCGCTCAAACATCTGCCTATCTCCGTTGTGAGTCCGCTGCAGGCCACCCGCCCCATGTGGACCTTGATAGGCGCGCTGCTGCTGTTCGGCGAACGGCTGAACGGATGGCAATGGGCGGGAGTGATCCTGGCTATCGGTTCGATATTCGTCTATTCGTTCCGTAACAGGAAAGAGATTAGCCGTAAGCAGGTAGATAGGCGGTACTATATCAGCCTGGTGCTGGCTATACTGATAGGCGCCTGCTCAGGCCTGTACGACAAGTACCTGATGCGCCGCTACGACCACAACGCCGTGCAGGTGTATTACACATTGTATCAGGCAATAATGATGATTGTTGTATGGCTGTGGACGACACGCAAGCAACAGCAGAAAGTCGTCAGCACGCGCTCACTGCTGCCGATTGCGCTGATCAGTGTGTTTCTGGTCATCAGCGATAATGCCTATATGCTTGCACTGAGTTATCCGGATTCAATGATTGCCGTGGTGAGCACTATTCGTCGCGGAGGAACAGTTATTGGCTTCGCATACGGCTTACTTTTCCTGAAAGAAACAGACCCATGGCACAAGATCCTGTGCATGATAGGCATCTGCGCCGGTCTGCTGTGTCTGGCTGTGGGAAGTATATAATTTTCTGTGGGAAAGATTTATCCCTGAACGTTTTCTACACGCTTGCAATGCAAGAGTATAGGCTGCCCGGCACCTGCCTCACCTGCCCGGCAGCCTATGATGTAATCATCACCTCCATCTTTCAGCCGAAACTGCTTGCGCAGCGCATCGGCAGGCAGGACATAGTTGCGCGCGAGCACGTTAATATGTGTTACGCCCGCACACGCGAGTGCGCGTTGTACATCTTTCACGCGCGTATAAACAGCCATGATCTGCCATGTGCGCCCCTTACAGTCGAAAGTCTGATTCGTATCGGCAAAATAAAGATGCGTGTTCAGGGCAGCCTTCATGAGGCGGTAACGGGCACTGATCAGCCGAAACGCACCCGCCTTGAGTAACGCTGCATCAGGCTCGTAAACGAACATACCTGCAAGTGACACTTCTGCGGGCAGATACTGCACTTCCGCCCTACTCTCCTCATCGGGTGTGAAAGTGAAAACCTGTTCGCTATCATCCGACAACATTACAGCATTAACCTTTCCGCTACCTTCTGACAAGAGCAAAAGTTCTTTCATCTCACCATTCACACTCACCGCATACACGTCCCATGCGCCGCCAAGTTGGCGGACAGCCTGGTGAAAATCAAGCATCGGGGATAGCTTGAGCAACACGCGGATTTGCTGCTCTGTACGGATCGCGCGAATCTGACGGATGATATCAATGACGTTCGGCGTACAGTCCTCGAGGCGAAAGACCTTGCCGCCATGACTGTCGCGACGCGCAGGGTCGAGATAAATGATAGTCGAAAGCCGGAAGTCGAAAGTCGAAAGAGATTGCAGGGTGAATGGTGCGGGGTGGCAGTGGATTGTCTTGCCGGCAAGGCGGAAATTGTGCTCGGCGATGGCAGCAAGATCGGCGTTCTGCTCAAAGTAATGCGTCTGAGCAGCCTGTTCGCTCATAAAGAACGTATCCACGCCGTAGCCGCCGGTGGCGTCAATAAGGTTGAATGTTGAGAGTTGAGGGTTGAGGGATGTTGAGAGTTGAGCGTTGAGGGATGTTGAGGGTTGAGCGTTGAGGGTGGAGAGAAGCGAAGCTTTGAAGTGGGCGGTGCGTTCGCTGCTGCATTGCTCGAGGTTCAAGCGCGGAGGATAGAGCCAACCGTCGATAGCAGCGAAAGTCGGCAACTTGTCGCGCGTGCGCTGGCGACCCTCAATTTGCTGAAGAGCAAAACGAAAATCGCTATCCGAGAGCATCGGATAGCGATTACGCTGCAACGCTAATTGCGCTACATCAGCATTCTGATTGTCAGTTATAAACCGCTCAAGCACGGCTTAATACGTCATAACAATACGGAAAGACATCTGATTGGGCACGATCTGCGCGTTATCTTCGTAGGCGAAGTCTGAATCGCGCACCTCAATCTGCACCCACCCTACACCATACACGAAATCAACGGTTTCGGTGTAGTAGATTGGGTTGCCGCTGGCATCCTTTTCGTACTTGTGCAGCACATACGGCAGGGAGTGCTGAATCGTCTGCCCGTTCTCCGTGAGGAGGATGTAACCATTCACATTGCCATCGGTGAACACAAAGTTGGTGAGCGCAGGCACGTCGAACTTGGCGAAATAGTAGTTGTTGTCCGAGTAATTGGAGTAATCCCACGGCGAACTTTGCGAACCGACATTGTTCAGATCGACAATCTTCCAATTCATGCCTTCACCTTGTGGACCTTGTGGACCTTGAGGACCCTCGCACGCACAAAGAAGAACTGCCGAAAGAAAAATAAATACTACTTTTTTCATACCTTTTGCTGTTTATATACTGCCCCGAAGGGCACGATTACT
>CALZOG010000090.1 GCA_945827635.1 uncultured Bacteroidales bacterium | reverse complement strand
GGGGTCCCCTAAGAACTTGTTCGAATGGGGTGTCAGTTATGGGTGCATAATGACCGAACAAAAAACGCAAAGATGCCAAAAGAAAACAAAAATTTCAAGTGTATGGAAAATACTGTCACCATCTATTGCAAGAATAACAAGCAATACTACGACATCCAGCGTGGTACTGCGCTTCTGGACGTCTATCACCAGATTGGTTTGCAACTGCCTTACCCCGTGATAGCCGCCCGAGTTAATTACAAAGTTCAGGACTTGACGTTCCTCGTCTATAAGCCCAAGGACATTGAATTTATCGACGCCTCATGTCCCGAAGGTATGCGCTGCTACGTGCGTACATTGGAGATGGTGATGGCTTACGCGGTGCGCTCACTCTATCCGCGCACTGACCTGCGCATCGAGCACCCTATATCCAAGGGGTACTATTGCACGCTCCGTAACTTCGATGGCACATCGATGCCTATCACTCCGGAGGTGATCGATGCTGTCGATGCCAGAATGCGAGAGTTCATTGCGGCCGACAAACCGATCATCACCGAAGAAAAGCAGACCAAAGAGGTTATACGCCTCTTCAAGGAGTGTCACGACGAGGAAACAACGCTCTTTCAGACGCTCGGCAATCCCTATTGCCGCTATTTCCGCATTGATGATTTTATCGACTATTATACCTCGGCACTTATGCCTTCTACAGGCTACCTGAACGTCTATAAGATCGAGTCCTACCACGAGGGCATACTGCTGCGTATCCCTAACCGTCTGGATCCGACCAAACTTGAGGAGACCTGCAACCAGGACAAGATGTTCGAGATCTTCAACGAATATACTGCCTGGAACAAACTGCTCAAGATCAGCAATGTAGGCGAATTCAACAAGGCTTGCAAGGGCAACAAGTCGTTTGAGATGATCAAACTTTCCGAGGCGTTGCACGAGAAGAAGATCGGTCAGATTGCTGATATGATTGTCAACAAGCCCGGCGGCATGCCTAAGTTCGTACTGATCTCCGGACCTTCCTCCTCGGGCAAGACCACGTTCAGCAAACGTCTGACTATTCAAATGCTTGTCAACGGTATCCGCCCTGTGGTGCTGTCGATGGACAACTATTTCGTCAACCGCGAAGATACGCCTAAGGATGAGAACGGCGATTGGGATTTCGAGCACATCGAGGCTTTAGACCTCCCGTACTTCCGTCAACAGGTGGCTGACCTGTTGGAGGGCAAGGAGATTGAACTGCCATCCTTCAACTTCGAGACCGGCAAACGCGAGTTCAAGGGCGATAAACTCCAACTGAAGGATGACACCGTAGTTATTCTGGAGGGACTGCATGCACTCAATCCGCAATTGCTGCCGAACATCCCTCGTGATAAGATGTTCAAGATCTACGTATCATCGCTTACCACGGTCAACCTCGACAACCACAACTGGATACCTACCACCGATGTACGCCTTATCCGCCGTATAGTGCGTGACTACCGTTACCGCGGTTACTCCGCGCGTGACACGATTAACCGCTGCCCATCGGTGCGCCGTGGTGAAGAGAAATGGATCTACCCGTTCCAGGAGGAAGCGGATGTCATGTTCAACTCCTCGCTCCTGTTCGAACTGGCGGTTCTCAAGCACCACGCTGAACCGATCCTTTCCGACGTACCCAAGTATTGCGACGAATATGCCGAGGCGCACCGCCTCCATAAGTTCCTCTCGTACTTCGAGTCTATCCCCGAGAAGGAGATTCCGCCTACATCGTTCCTGCGAGAGTTCGTCGGTGGTTCATCCTTCCGCTACTAACTCATACAGGCGCAGCCTCAAACTACCTCAAACAGGCACCGCCTCAAACAATTTCAAACAAAACAAAAGAGCCACAACCTTGTGGCTCTTTTGCTTATCTCACTCTGATCTTCTGCCCCAATCGCAGAATAGATGTCTCTTTTATATGGTTCAGCCGGCACAACGTGCGAACAGATGTATGATACCTGCGCGCTATGCCTGACAGCGTATCGCCCTGACGCACCTTGTGGTACTGCGCCATTTTCAGCTGCTTGACTTCCTCGTTGTGCTTGAAGGTCCCTTTCTTCGTGATCAGGTAATCCTCCGGCACGCGCAACGCGCCTCGGTCAAAGTCCACGAGCGTTGCCGGGTCAATAGCGTTGCCCAGATAACGTATCTCGTAGTGCAGGTGGCTGCCGGTCGAACGGCCGGTGTTACCGCCCAAGCCAAGAACCTCACCGGCATAGATGCGCTCGTTCTCTTCCACCAGCGGACGCGACAGGTGACCGTAGATCGTCTCCAAACCGTTGTCGTGACGGATAAGCACGTAGTAGCCGTAACCTCTCGGGTCCCAACCTACGATACGCACCTGACCGTCCCACGACGCACGCAGCGAGTCGCCCACTTGCACTTTCACGTCCGTACCGTAATGGAAACGGTAGCGGCGGAAACCGAAGTTAGACGTCACATGCGTCAGGTTCTTCAGTGGATAGACGAATCCTTTCAGCGACACGGGTATGCTGTCCTCCAGACTGTCAACAGGTGTCTGGTACGGATTGACGCGTGTATTCATCCATAGCGGATAGATACTGTCTGCCGGATGCACACTCGACGTGTCGCCCCACAGCATTGTCGGCGTTAGGCGGTACAGACACTCGCCATCGGCACTCATCACAATCAGGTGTCGGGGCAACTCCTCTTGGCTGCAGTTCACAAACAGCGTGTCGCCCACCAGACGCGACAGCACGCCTACCGGCATACCTTCGGTCAACTCCTCAAAGTCGTCGTTCTCCTCCAGGTCGATGCTGTCGGTCTCTTCTATCACCGGAGGTTCGGGATCAACCTTCTTGGGCTTGCGCGACCATACACCAACTATGGGCAGCGTTGCCGCCCATAGTAAAACAATTATTTTCTTCAGACTCATATTATTCCGCAGGAGCTGCCTTTGTTTCGGCTGCTGCGCATGCTGCAGGCTCGGCAGCAGGTGCAGGTGCTGCTACTTGTTCGCACTCAGCCTTGGGCGCAAAGTAACCGGTGTGGGTGAAATACATGTAGCAACCCACGCCGCAAGCCAACAGCAGGATTACTGCCAGAGTAATCAGGCACTTTGCCCATACCGGCAGACCTTTCTTGGCAAACGGGTCTTTCAGTTTTAGGATGGGGAACTTAGCCATCGAGGTCAGCGTTACGCCGAACGGCACGTTGATCATGGCTTCTGCGTTCACTGCCCAACCGTTGGCGTTCAGTACGGGAGCCAGATTGCGGCGACGCAGCTTGAAGTATGCCAACAGCATCGACGGACCGCTGATTACCAGCAGGATGCATACGAATACGATCAGCAACTGCCACCACTTCAGGTCTGCCAGACCGCTGGCTACGGCTGCCAGAGCTGTACCAATCATGCCTAAGGCCATACCGATGGCAGCAAATATACCTGCGAACTTCGCTATGTCAAACGCAGGCTTGATGGGTTCTGCGGGTTTGCCTTTCTCGGCGGTCTCTTTCGCCATCTTGGTCGCGGTTGTGGCGTTAGCCTTCATATCTTCCAGACCCTTGCTCTCCTTCTCGGCAACAGATTTGTTAATCAGGTCGGATGCCCAGTTGGCAAACTTGCGGTACGGGGTCCAGAAGGCCTGACGGATACTGATCGGGTTGTCGATGATCTTCGTCACTACAGCATCGTAGTCCAGACCGTCACGGTCGTAGAAGATACAGTTCTTGCCTACCTCCAGGTTATGAATGTCGCCCTGCGTCATGGCTGCTACAATCGACAGTTTCTTGCCTTTCGCTTTGTTCTCGCAGTCGCAGAACAGCAGGTACATACCCGACTTGCCTGCCTCGGCTGCCATCTTACCGGCGTCTGCCACTTTCACGCAGAGTTCGCAGGCACGCTGGTCAATCACCAGACGACCGCACTGGAAGATTGCCTTGACCTCGCGGTTGTAGAAGTCCTGGAACGAGATATAGTTCTTCAGCAGCGTGTAGAAGTCACGCTTCATGTACAGCAGTTTGCGCAGCGGCTGGAACTCGCCTGTCGCAGCGTCCATCGCTGCCTGGTTAGCTGCCGTGATAGCGGCAACTTCTGTCTCGTATGCAGCAACCTGCGCGGTCAGTTTCTTCCAATCCTTGTCGGCAATCTTCGGCTGAGCCTCAGGATCGGCTACTGCCAGACCCATCTTCTCCAGCTCGGCTGAACGGAACCACGCATTGTAGGCGACCTCGTTCTCATGTACGGCGGCAATGATATCGGCTGCCAGAGGCGCTTCGGGCAGCGGCTTTTGCTCAACGGCAATAGCACCGATGGCTGCCTCTACGGCTGCCAGACTGATCGATTCCTCCTTACCCGCTATGCGGCGGGCAATATCTGCCATCTGCTTGGCGTCGGCGTTCTCCTTGTTCAGGTCGGCAATCTTTAGCTCGTCCTTCTCCTCCAGCAATACATCCGGATTACGCAGCACGGCGCACAGGTACTCCGATGCACCTACAATCTCATCAATACGGATCTTGCCGTCATGATCGGTGTCCAACAGACGCAGTGTCTCGTCGCTGATCTCCAAACCTGTCGTCGGACAACTCAGCACGGTCCACATCTTCTCATCCAATTCGCCTAAATGACGAATATCTTCACCCTTGGATATATGTATGCGGGTGTTACCACCAATGGTGGTGAATGTCCATTTGTAAGCCATAATTATTGTGTTTTATTTTTGTTTCAATTGTTTTTGTGCAAAATCGTGCACCATAATCGGTTCGTTTCCGGTCCGTTTTTGATCCGTTATCGGGGTTGGTCTGTGGCTTCAACGCCGTTGGCTACCTCCCTGTATGCGTGCAGCGACAGGTTGTCTGACACGACTTTGATGGCGCTCACGTATGTGAAGCCCTGAGCGCATATATACGCCAACTCCATGTCAAACACGCAATCTTGGTACGGCGACGCCAGCACAAAATCCGTGTTCGAGTAGCATACAGCGCGGGTCGGGTTCAACGCGCGGAAGAACAGGTCTTCCACCGGCTGTAGTGTCAGCCTCGGCTCGGGGTAGGTCACGTTAGGGTGGTGCAAGCGGCTCTCCGTCACCTCTACAACCGTGCCTATCGCATAGTTAGCACTGCCGGCATAGCCGATGTTGATCAGTTCTGTATCACGCGGTAGGTCGCGCAGACTGTGGATGATGTTCAGTGCACCTACGCCCGTGACAAGAATATTCGTCTCACCCGGCAGGTATTCTTCCACAAGCTTACGCTCGCTGTCTTCGGCAATCAAAATGGTTCGCATAATAATATTGTTTTTGCGCTACAAAGTTACGAAAAAAAATGCGCAAATGCAAATTTTATGACTTTTTTTTGCAAATATAAAAAAAATATCGTAACTTTGCACCCCAAAATCATGAATAACTAAATCGTAAATTACGAAATCGTAAATCGTAAATATCTAAATCGTAAATATAATGTTGGTATCCCAATTAGGCGAGTTCGGTCTTATCCGTCATCTCACAGCAGGCTTCAAGAATCGCCAGCCGTCCACCATCTATGCAGTCGGCGACGATTGTGCTGTACTTAACCACAACGACAAACGCACTCTGGTCACTACCGACCTCTTGCTCGAAGGCATACATTTCAACCTTGAGTATGTGCCCTTGCGCCACCTCGGCTACAAAGCCGTGGCGGTCAACGTGTCGGACGTTTGCGCCATGAACGCTACACCCACGCAGATCACTGTCGGGCTGGGCGTGTCTTCGAGGTTTACTGTCGAAAATCTCGAGGAGTTCTACGCGGGCGTGCGCGCAGCATGCGAACATTATAAAGTAGATCTCGTCGGAGGCGACACATGCGCCTCAATGAACGGATTGACCATCGCTATCACCTGCCTTGGGGTCGCGGATGAGAAAGATATCGTCTATCGCAACGGCGCCAAGGTCGGCGACCTCATCTGCGTCACAGGCAATCTCGGCTCGGCATATCTCGGATTGCAACTCCTTGAGCGCGAACTGCAGGTCTTCCGCTCTACCCATCACGACAACCTCGCCAAGGCAGACGAGCATGACGATCGTATCCATGAGTCTTTCGAGGGACGCGAATACCTGCTCGAACGACAACTCAAACCAGAAGCTCGCGTGGATATAATCCGTGCGCTCCGCAAAGCAGGTATCCATCCTACGGCTATGATGGATATTTCCGACGGACTCTCCTCCGAACTCTTCCATATCTGCACCCAGTCCAAAGTAGGCTGCGATATCTACGAGGACAAACTGCCTATTGACTACCAGGCGGTCGCCCTCGCGGAAGAGATGAACCTGAATATTGTCACTTGCGCACTCAATGGCGGAGAGGATTATGAGCTCCTCTTCACATGCGATATCCACGATTACGAGAAACTCGTTCCCCTGGATGATGTCTATATCATCGGCCATGTCACGGCTGCTGAGTACGAACCCGGCAAGTCCGAACAGCCCGTCAACCTCCGCCTGATTCCGCGCAACGGCAATCCTATGCCGCTCACAGCACAAGGATGGAACGCTTTTGCATAATTTGCCCCTCGTTTGCTATGTATGAGTTGCAGAAATATGCCAAAAAACATAAAAAATACACCTTTTTTGCTCAAAAATTTGCGTATTTGAAAAAAATGTTATACCTTTGCAGCCGTTTTCGCCCCTAAATTTACGGGACGAGCGAAAATGGGGGCTTTCCCCAGACGTTCTTTGAGAGATTGTTCAATCAAGATGTAGTACAAGAGACGCGTCTACAGTATATACATTATATATTGTAACGCAATAAAGTCCCTTGTTGATTCCATAAAAGGAATAGTGCAACTACGAGATAAGTCGTTTGAGTGTAGGATGAACTTTTTATTGATTTATAATTTTACAACGAAGAGTTTGATCCTGGCTCAGGATGAACGCTAGCGACAGGCCTAACACATGCAAGTCGAGGGGCAGCATGGTCAAAGCTTGCTTTGACTGATGGCGACCGGCGCACGGGTGCGTAACAGGTGTGCAATCTGTCCATAATCGGGGAATAGCCCGGCGAAAGCCGGATTAACGCTCCATGTGAGTAACCACCGCATGATGGTTATTTGAAACGCAAGGATTATGGTTGAGCACGCTTCTGATTAGGTAGTTGGTGAGGTAACGGCTCACCAAGCCGACGATCAGTAGGGGTTCTGAGAGGAAGGTCCCCCACATTGGAACTGAGACACGGTCCAAACTCCTACGGGAGGCAGCAGTGAGGAATATTGGTCAATGGACGAGAGTCTGAACCAGCCAAGTCGCGTGAAGGAAGACGGTTCTATGGATTGTAAACTTCTTTTGTCTGAGGGTAAAGTTAGGTACGTGTACCTATTGGAAAGTATCGGACGAATAAGCATCGGCTAACTCCGTGCCAGCAGCCGCGGTAATACGGAGGATGCGAGCGTTATCCGGATTTATTGGGTTTAAAGGGTGCGTAGGCGGATTATTAAGTCAGCGGTGAAAGCGTGTGGCTCAACCATACCGAGCCGTTGAAACTGGTAGTCTTGAGTGCAAATGAGGTAGGCGGAATGTGACGTGTAGCGGTGAAATGCTTAGATATGTCCCAGAACTCCGATTGCGAAGGCAGCTTACCAAGATGTAACTGACGCTGATGCACGAAAGCGTGGGTATCAAACAGGATTAGATACCCTGGTAGTCCACGCAGTAA
>CALZOG010000089.1 GCA_945827635.1 uncultured Bacteroidales bacterium | reverse complement strand
CATCGGATTGTGGTTCCGAGTGTCGTGGGTTCGAGCCCCACATTCCACCCAAATACTGAAAATCAATCTATTAGGACGTTTTTGCAAAAAACTGTGTCGAAAACGTGCCGTAATTTTTCTTCTGGCTTTCAGCGATGATTGCCAGAAGAAAAAAAATGCCTTCCAATCAACAACAAATCTTTACGGCACCGGTTAAATACCTACCTGCTGTTCTCCACAGGAACGAGGCCATGGGCTGGCTCGTAGAATATTATGTGCTCAACCCTGCCACGGACGCGCTTGACAGGAAACGCATACGCCTCAACAAAATCCGTAAGCGTTATAGGACTCAAGCGGATTTTCGTATAGCTGCCAATGACATGGTTGCTACCATCAATACAAAGTTGGCCGGAGGATGGACTCCGTTCGGAGAGTCGGAGAACTCTCGCTATTACACGTTGCTGATAGACGTGCTACAGGCATACCTCAGAGAGAAGGCAAAAGAGTTGAAGCCTGACACAATGCGAAGCTACAGCAGCTTTGCAAGGATTTTTGGCACATGGCTGACAAAGAACCTGCCGGCCTGCAAGTGTATTCTGTTCAATCGGACGCTGGCTGTGCGCTACATGGACGACTATTACGAGCACCATACAAGCAACGCGCGTACGTACAACAATCAGCTAAAGATGGCGCGTGCATTTTTCTCCTGGGCAAAAGAAAAGTGCTACATCAAAGAAAATCCATTTGAACTGATACGGACAAAACGGCCACCGCAGAAGAAACGCACCATAGTGCAGGCGGATGCGCGCCAACAAGTACGCGCATACTTCGAAAAGCACCGGCCGGAAATGATCATGATCTGCGAACTGGTTTATACTTCTCTTATACGCCCTGTAGAAATTTCGCGCCTAACTGTAGGCATGCTAAATCTCCCAGGACGCTACATACAACTGCCGTTTGATATAACAAAGAACGCGCACGCGCGCAACGCGCCACTCTCTGACGAACTTTGCCAGAGACTGCAGCAGCACATAAAAGGCTATCCGGATAACTATTACCTATTCGGAGAACATTGGCTGCCATCCGCAAACAGAGCAATCTCATCAAAAGCCTACCGTAAACAATGGTTTGCTATGCGCAAAAAACTGAAACTGCCGGAAACGATGCAGCTTTATTCGCTCCGCGATACCGGCATATTCGACAAGCTCAAATCCGGGATAGATCCGCTTACTGTTATGCAAGCTGCAGATCACCATGATCTGGCTATGACCACGCGCTACGGCAATCATGTTGATCCGCATATGATAGATGTGATTGCAAATCACTCTCCGGAATTTTGACACGTGTACATTAGCAGAGGTGTAATGCGGAAAAAAAGTTGTAACCTGTAACAAAATTAGCGTATAGATACAGCAAAGGCGCTGATATATAGCGCCTTTGCGTGTGTTACAAAACCGTTACAAACCCATGTTACAAACAAGGATGTTACAACTTTTTTCCCCGAAAATACGGCTGCTATAGCCTGGCCTCTGCCCATCCGGCTTTAATGTCGGCCATTTTGAGATATGAGGACTGGCCGCATTCGCTGATAGCCATGCCATACACAATCTTGGTAATTGTGTCTTCGTCGAATGCTATCTGTTGGTCGGCGGGTATTCCGGCACGTTGCGCAACATTAGCGGCATACGTAGTAGGATTGTTACCGTCAGAAGCCGGTGCCCAGCGGTTAACCATTTGCCGGATTGTGCGCAGGCCATGCTTGTAGTAGTATTGACGCAGCGTCTTGATGGCTGCACGATAACCGTATTTGATGTCAGAGAACTGTTCAAATGATCCGTCAGAGTTCGGCAGTATTTTACCAAGCCAGTTATCGCGGCTGATGCGGATGTTTAGAGGATTATTATTGCGATATCCACGAGGAATGCTCATGTCCGCAAAACGAAGCTTGAGCGCTTCGGTAGGTTGTGATGCTTTCATATAGCGTATGATTAGAGCTACCGCAAAGGCTATGATCGCCACGGCTGTTGTGACGATCGCGCCAATGACGATAGGATATGTTATGTTTTTCTTCATCGTTTCAGGAATATAACAAAGAGGCAGACGACGATGGCCAATGCAACCAGAAGCCATGCAATAATCCCGGATATACGGAAGAACACTTCGCCATTCGTCTCATCGCGCGGAACCTCCTTAATGATATATTGTGGCACGCGGATCGTGTCCGGGACGAATATTGTGTCAGGAACCTGCTCCACCTGCAGTCCGATTCCCGAATCTGTCGGAAGCACTGTTGCTTGTGCGTTTCCTGCCGTCGCGCTTATGCCATCTTTGAGTGCTTCTTGCAACAGAGAGTCGCAATTACACGGATCATCATCGTTGGAAATGCGTGGCAATAGAACCAGATTTGTTGCTCCAGACACAATTACCTCATGGCTCATTACAATTACCGAGTCCGTTGTGCGCAACTCAGGATGACGTTGCAGAAGGTTATACAATTGCCGCTGTGCAGAACACGATGATAGTAATACAACCACCGTCGTGATCAGCACGGATATGATGCAAAATCTTTTCATCGCATCCGGAGTTTAGTTTGCGTGTCCTTGTTGAAGCCCTTGGCATCGCGTTGGGCTTTGTGCCAACGCGCCTTGGCCGTTGCGCCATACTTCTTATGATACTCTTTCGCTGCCGCTCTGACCTTCTTAGGATCGCCATGACATGACTTGAATGTGCGCTGCCATTCGGCTTGACGTTGTTTAAGGATGACGCTCGCCCTCTTAGAGTTGCGTCCTGCGTTTGTTTTTGTTGCCATAATATATAATTTTTTAAGTTTATTTCCAAAAAATGCCGCTTTTTTGGAAAAAGATTTGCAAATATTAAATATTTTTTGTACTTTTGCACCGGCTTTCCGCAAATAAGGTTTCCTGTTTCCGGATTCCGCGCTCAGGCGATGAGTGTTCGGCCGAAGCCTTGTTTATAAGAGTCCCGCGTCGTGTCCGTATGTTGATGCTTTGACGATGGGCTCTTATCTTTTTATGCCAATTCTATCTTGTTGACGGCATACTGTATATGTTTTCCGCCAACCGTGACACCTATAGTCAACTTTACCCAAAAATTCAAATAGTAAAATCTTGTATTTGCTACCCGGTAGTAAAGTATGATCATATGGACGTATCCGTTATTGATCTGCGTGTTGCTATGCGTCACGTCAACCTCAAGGCCTTTATTTGGCAACGGCTTCGCGTTCTTAATGACCTCCCTTAGTTGCTTTATCGCATACGTTGACTGCCACTTGTTGCCGGATTCATTTCTTGCCTTTTTTTGGCTATTGCCGTCTATATATACGTTAGCATTAAGAAAATCATTCACCACATAGTTATTACCCTTTGCGTTTCCGTGCTCTTTCTGCAAATCCCGAAGCAACTTGCTATAATACTCATTGATTAACGCAATCCGCTCAGACTTTGCGCTCTTTGCGGTAGGGATTCCAGCTATATACTCAGGAATATTCTTTGCCATTGTATTATTTACGATTAATGATTAGTGTTGTGATGACTGCTACAGTTGCTTACTTTTAGCCACTCTCACGCCATTACTAATAAGTATAGTCGTGTGCCTTTCCAATTAACCTCCACGTTCCGGAGCGTTTGGAGAAATAGCAGTTACGGTACACTGTAGCATAGCTAATACGCTCATAAGATCGTGCTATGTCGTACAAGGCTTTTGCGGCTGCTTTTCGGTTTTTCTCATAAGGGCGCTCTATTACTTTCTTCGTTGCCATAGTTATTTGATTTTAATGCGTTCACTGATAATGTCTAACATGTGTCGCCAGTTCTCGTCTGATACGTCATACTCCATGTACTTGCCGCCTTCCGGAAGATGCTTCTTTGCGAAACGCTCTGCATCGTTGATATCGCGGAAATACCAGTCGCGCCCTTCTACCTTCTTAATGACATCGCTATAAGTGTTATACTCGCCACGTTTAACCGCCGCCTTGTAGCACTCTTTATCTTTCTTGACGTGCGTTCTGAGCCAGTAGTCATTGTTCTTGTTTGGGTAGTTCTGACCGCTCTCATTATGGCAGAAGCACTGAATCTGATCGAACGATAAACCTTTAGCGTGACCGGCAATGTGATAGTGATCTGAGAAGATCGTTTTTTGCACGCGCACCGTGTTGCCATCAAACCAGACCGTCCAAAAGTGACGCGGAGTCAGCTTCATTTCGCCTTTCTTCGGCTGCTCTTTAGCGTCTTTTTTCTTGCTCTTTGCTGCTGCTTTGCCAACTGGCGCTGTTATCGACTTCGGATCTTCTTTCTTGACCGGTGTAGGTTTCGGTCTGGCGATAACCGGCTTCGGGTATGGCGCAGCCTTCGCACGAATCGGTCTTGTCGTATTCATGAACTTGACCAGTTCCTTCATAAGCTTGTCTGCAACCGGTTTGATCTTCAAAAAATCGCCTCTCTCCACATACACATAGCTGGACATGTACGTCGTCCAAGACTTCACCAATAATCGGCTACTGGTATTACGCTGGGACAGGCAATAGCAAACATATTGCTCAAAGAACCTCGCAAAGATCTCTGTGCGCTGGAAGTAATAATCCGAATACAATGGCTTAGCTCCATTTTCTTCACGTTCCTTGTTGATTGCTTCCATCATGGCGAAGTTCTTTCCATTTCGGACAGAGTCCACAATCTGGTTGATATACGCACGCAATACACCACCTACGTTCTGGGGTAGTGATGCAGCTATACTGTAGCCACCGGAAAGAGCTGTATATGTTTCGTGCTGATCCACAAAGCCGCCAAAGTTGTAGTCAATTGCATGGCCATACTCATGCGCCAGGCTGCCGGCACCATGCTCGCGCGTCAAATTGATCATGTTCAGTACCGGTTCGTAGTGCGCTCTTGCACCGCGTGATCCGCGTGCTCCGAAGGCTATGCCGACATTCCTGTCAAAACCCAAGTTGCGTGAGCCGACAACAGAATACAGATCCTCTAACGTCTGGGGGAGCGAAGCGACGTACTCGGCGCGTTCCTCCTGCGTCACCCAGTTGCCGAACTCAAATCCTTTAATGCTGTACATTCGCATAATGGCATAGAGATCTTCCATGCCGGTGCCCGGATTGGTATCTGCATATCTGCTTACGTTCGCTACACGCCCGGCGTTGTGACGATCACTACGCCCTCTATAGGCTATCGGCACATTCTGACCGCTTACGCTGTATGTGCCAGCATCGGTTATCTTTCTCATGCCAGGATCATTTTATAGGTTTTACCTTTGGATTTCTTCGCCGGTTTCTTGCCTGCCTTCCTTGTGGACTTCTTACCCTTTTGGGTCGCCGACTTTTTGCCCGTACGTTTCAGTCGAGGAACAGGCAAGCCTTCCATCTTCAACTCGCTCTTGTTGAGTGATGCAATAGGTTGTTTGAGGTACATAACTATTATCTATTATGTGGTTATTGTTTATTGTCAAGTATTTTGTCTACTTCTTCTTCCGGCACATGCAGTTTGCTTGCAATCTCTGATCTGAGCGCAGGGCGGAGTAATTTGAAGAACACTGCTTGGGGTGCGACTATAAGAATGTTTGCACTCATTGACCATAATTCAGTACCGCACATGATTGTGGCAATGATTGACACAATGAAGAATGTGTCGCCCGGTATATTCTTTTCACATAAAATGAATACCAGCAGAGCCGTTGCGTATGCTGTTAGTTTGGCAACCGTTTCGCGGAGAAGTTCGGACTTGGCGAACTCGCCGCGAACGATGGAAGCCCAGACACCCCAAAAGAGGTCGAGGATAACACAGATCACAACTGACCAGATAGCAAGTTCATAGCCGCATAAGAATTCTGCGATCCATGTTCCCGCGAGAATGACTATTCCCCATGCTGACTTGAACATCGATACAAGTTTTGTTAATATGGATGTAAGAAGCTTCATTTATTCCGGTTATTTCTTGAACTTCTTCATGAATGTTTGCCTGATATTGTCCTGTTCCTGAATAAGCGATTTTGCTTTAGCTTTACACTGTTCACAATACGTGTTGTATTCCGCAAACTCATCCGGCTTGCTGTCACGTTGGCGCAGTATCGCCAGTTCATCATTTACGGAATATCTTTTGCGTATGAGTGACGAAACGGTTGTGCTATACGACATCTGTTGTTCAATTATACTCATAGAAGCATGTTTTAGTTGTTGTTGAATATACAGTCTATTTCCGCGAGCGCATCCGCATTTGAGTCGGATGTGTGCAGCATATCCCGGAAGCTTTTGGCAAATCCGTTATTATGACGAAGTGCAAATTTGGTTCTGAGCACCCGGTCATAGTTATCTGATTCAGACTCCATGATGATACATCTTACTTCGCCTGACATGATATAGCTGCAGTAATCCGTATAGTATTGTGCGTATTGCGGTTTTTTCGGGTGTCTCTCAGCTTGTTCCTTAAGATCTTTCCAGATGATATCGCATTGCTCTTGTGTTAATACCGTCTGTTTGTAATCGCAATAGGCGAAGCCGATATTAGCGAATGCTTCAAGAATCGTTTCCGCGAACTCCAGGAAGCCGGGCTTTATGATTATAAGCAGTTTGTTCATTTTAGTGTGATTTTGCGTTTGTTACAATATCTGTCACCGGTAAGCAGTCCGTTGGCAAAGAAGTTGGTAGAGCCTTCAAGAGTGATCTTGTAGTGATTTACCATTTCCTGATGAACGGTATGCTTGATGAGAGCCGGGGTTGTTCTGTCTTGCTTGTAGGTGTGCTGTCCGATTTCCCACTCATCAAGATATGCAAACTTACCTTTCTCCACGTTGAAGAACTCGTGTCGGTGTGCAGTCTTTATGACTGTTCCCTCTTCGAACTCCCACTCGTCCCAGTTTGCTGCATGTTTGGCCATAGCAGCATCCGAGAAGATTACTGTGCGTGTAACCTGTTCACCGGTCTCCAGATCAAGGGACAGCACTTTGTCCCCTATTTGAATATCTTTGATTTGTTTGGTTGATCCGTCTGCCATGGTAACCATGGTGTCACCAAGCAGACAGACTGGGCAACTGTAATAGTAGTAAGTATGTCCGTTCTGTAATACTATGTTGTCTCCGGCTTCTATTTCGGATAATTCTTTGTCATATCTGAAATCAATTGTACCTTCGTCTTCTGCAGTAAAGTAGCTATGTATACCAGAATCATCACAGCCGCAATGTTGGTAATCTCTATATTCTTCATGAGGATTGTATTGACTATCTACGAAATCTGCGAATGTCATACCATCTTCTGCAGTCTCCGTATATGTGTATCGAAATTCTTCATCTTCTTGTTGTATATATGGCGCATCTATATATACAACTGTAAAGCTAATGGTATTTGTTTGAACAAGACTCTCGAATGTTATGCCATTACCTGCGTCGATTATAGTGACACCATCCGTAGTTACTTTTCGTCTGTCGAGTATAAGAAGATTAGAATTAACTATAGGTTCATTACTATCGATACTTGGGCAGTCCTGATTACTTATGAAGAATAATTCTCCGCTTGCAGTTGCAAAACAAAAGTATGTGGTATTGCCATCATGCTGATCACAAGAATTATATCTGTATGCAGAAACTTCTCCATCAGGAGTGTTAAGCCTTATATATTTGGCACTCGAATCAATTTGTGCCGGTTCCCACTCTCCGATAGGAAATAATACAAATTTTCCGGCAACGAAAGGTTGAGCTGATTCATTCGTGACTACGAAGAT
>CALZOG010000088.1 GCA_945827635.1 uncultured Bacteroidales bacterium | reverse complement strand
ATCTCCTTTGGTACGTACTTTTGAAACGGAGAATATACAAAATCAATAATTTTTGTAATTATTTGCGATAATTTTTGCATTTATGCTTGCATAAATTAAAAAAAAATAGTACTTTTGCAATCGCGTTCGGTACTCAGCGCTACGGATGTCGCCCTGCGACATAAAAGCGCATTGAGACCTCCGCTCTCCCCACCGCAACCTATGGTTACTTCGGGGACCCCAAACCAATGCGTGTACAAAGATACGACAAATAATCCAAATTAGCAAATTTTTGTTGCATTTTTGTTAGAAAAACGCACATTTTGTTGAACCAATCACACTAAGTATGGACTATCACCCGGATAATGCAGCAAGTACGTGCCAAAAAATTTTTGGGGCAGCACTTCCTTACGGATTTGAGTATAGCCCAGCGTATAGCCGACACACTGTCATCGGCTACGTGCCCCGTACTTGAAATTGGTCCGGGTATGGGTGTTCTGACCCAGTACCTGATAAAGAATCCGAATATTCAGTTAACCGCCATTGAGATTGACCGTGAGTCAGTCGCTTATCTGCGTGAGTGGTATCCTGAACTTCACCTGATTGAAGGTGACTTCCTAAAAGCAGACCTGAGCACAATCTTCCCGACCGGTCCGTTCTGCGTCATAGGCAACTATCCGTACAATATTTCCAGCCAGATCTTCTTCAAGGTGCTGGAATATAGAGACAGAATACCCGTATGCAGCGGCATGATCCAGAAGGAGGTAGCCCTGCGCCTGGCAGCCAAGCCGGGTAAGAAGGATTACGGCATACTCAGCGTACTGCTGCAGGCGTACTACGATATAGAGTACCTGTTCACGGTAGGCAACCACGTGTTCAGTCCGCCTCCGAAGGTCGAATCGGCAGTCATTCGCCTGACGCGTAACCAGCGCGAACGGCTGGACTGCGACGAACAACTGTTCAAGACGGTCGTCAAGACGGCTTTCAATCAACGACGAAAACAGATGCGCAATTCTCTTCAGCAGTTGGTAGGAAAAGGCAATCCCCTCCTACAAGAGAATATCTTCACCAAGCGCCCCGAACAACTGCACGTCGATGAGTTTGTTGAACTTACTAAAATGATTGAACATGGCAGAACTCAAAATATTCTATAAGGACAACGAGAAGATCAAAGTAGCACGTACCATCAGCGCGCTCAAGCAACTCGATAAGAAAGATATCATCTGGATCGACCTGCTCGACGTATCCGACAAGACAGAGGATACGCTGGAGGGATTCCTGAAGATCGACATCCAGGAGGATGAAGAGATGGAGGAGATTGAGATGTCCAGCCGTTATATACAGACGGACGACAGCATTGTAGCGAACTCCAACTTCCTGCACGCGAATTTCGATGTTGAGCCTGTGAACTTCATTTTGAAGAACAGTATCCTCGTTACCTCGCACGACAATGAGTTAGGGTCGTTCAACGAGACGGTGAAGCGAATGTTCGTCAATGCCCGAAACTTCCCCACAGGTTTTCATGTGCTCGTAGCATTGATGGAAACCCGAGTAGAGAGAGATGCCGATATGATAGAAGATACGACAGACATGATTACCGAGCTGTCCACCACCATCAACGCTTCCGATCATGTGGATCAAGATATACTGATTCAGATCAAGAACTTACAGGAAAAAGTGACTATCCTCCGTCAGAACATTATGGATAAACAGCGCGTGATAAGCAACTTCCTGAAGTGCGATTTCTTCCCCGAAGAACTGCAACCGCGATTGACCATGGTGATCAAGGATATCAACTCACTGTTCGAGTACACGCGTTTCGGATTCGACCGTCTGGACTACCTCCAGGATACGTTCCTCGGTCTGGTTAACATCGAGCAGAACAAGATCATCAAGATCTTCACCGTGGTGAATATCATCTTCCTGCCTCCAACACTGATTGCCAGTATGTACGGCATGAACTTCAAGGTTATGCCCGAGCTGGAGTGGACGTTCGGTTATCCGTTCTCCATCGGACTGATGATCGTATTCACACTGATTGTACTGCTGATCTTCAAACTGAAGAAGTGGCTGTAAATTTCCACTACAACACAGCATAAAGACAATAAAAGCGGTTACTCACCGCTTTTATTGTTTTGTTGCATCTCTATCAACCGCTTGTAGTACCCGCCCAGAGCGAGCAGTTCATTGTGCGTGCCTTGCTCGACTATCCGTCCTTCGTGAAGTACGCAAATAAGGTCGGCATTTCGTATCGTACTCAGCCTATGTGCAATCACCAGCGTTGTTCTGTCACGCATGAGTTGCTCCAATGCCTCTTGTACCAATTGTTCGGACTCGGTATCCAGTGCCGAGGTCGCTTCATCCAGCAGCAGGATAGGCGGATTCTTGAGTATGGCTCGCGCTATACTGATACGCTGGCGCTGACCGCCAGACAGACGCGAACCGCGATCACCTATACAAGTCTGATAACCGTCAGGCGTATCCATAATGAACGAGTGAGCATTGGCAATCTTTGCCGCACGCTCCACTGCCTGTTGCCACGACAAACCTTCCGGCGCAGGACGCGAAGTATCCACACCGAAAGTGATATTGTTGTATATCGTATCGTTGAACAGAATAGCGTCCTGATTGACGTAACCTGTCATCTCACGCAGATCATGAATCTTCAGGCTGCGTATATCTTTGCCATCGATGGTTATACAGCCTTGCTGCACATCGTAGAACCGCGGCAGCAGATCAGCCAGTGTTGTTTTGCCGCTACCCGACTGACCGACCAACGCCACAATCTGCCCCTTGCCTATACGCAGACTGATGTCCTGCAGTACGGGGCGTGAAACATCATAACCGAAGGTGACGTGCTCGTAGCATATACATTCGCCAAAATCGCTGATACCTGAAGCCTCAGCTGACTCGGTGATATTGGACTGCGTATCCAGCACCTTATCGATACGCTCCAGCGAAGCTTGTCCCTTGCGGATAGAGTATCCCGCCTTGCTCAGATCCTTGGCCGGGTTAATGATCGAGTAGAAGATAACCAGGTAATAGATGAACGTAGCCGCATCAATGGTGCTATGGTGATTGAGTATCAACATTCCTCCAAACCACAGGATAACGGCTATCAGACATGTACCCATAAACTCCGACACCGGGTGAGCCAGATAATACCGCCGGTTGATTCGGTTGAAAGTCTGCCGTGTGGCGTCAATCAGTACGGCAAAACGTGCACGGAGCTTGTTCTCGGCATTGAACGCCTTCACCACGCGCAAGCCCGACAGGGTCTCCTCCACCTGGCTGAGTATATCCGCGTTCTGCTCCTGACCACGTTTGGAGGCACGCTTCAGGCTGCGGCCTATCCTGCCTATCAGCAACCCGGCTACGGGTAGCAATACGAGTACAAACAGTGTCAACTGCCAACTGATAACAAACAACGTAAGCAGATACACAGTAATCATTATCGGATCCTTGAACAGCACGTCCAACGCGCTCATGATACTGGCTTCCACCTCGTTGACATCGTTCGTCATGCGCGATAGGATATCGCCTTTACGCTCCTGCGTGAAGTATCCTAAAGGCAGACTGACAATCTTGTCGTACAACTGCCGTCTCAGGTCGCGTAACACACCCGTACGTATAGGTACCATGTAATAGTTAGCCAGCCACGCTGTAAGGCATTTAAGTCCGGTCATAACGCCCAAGAACAATCCCAGCCACGCCAGCATTACTCCGCCACCGTACGTACCTATCATCTCACCCAGCAGGTAATACAGGTTACCCTTGGCTGCCGCCAGCCATTGCTCCAAACCTTCCGTACTGCCCAAATCGACATACACCGTATCCACCTGACTGATGCCGAACAATATACGCAGCACCGGTATAATAGCGGCAAACGAGAACAACGAAAGAATAGTGGACAGCAGGTTGAACACAAGGTTCAACACCACCTGCCACTTGTAGGGCGAAGCAAATCGGCGTATCAGACGGATAAACGACATATATAACCTTTAATTTTTCAATTTTCCCCTTTTAATTTACGCGTGCTCTCGCTAACGTATGCCAACACATCATCATCCAGCGTACGTGCTTCGGCATCTATCGTCACGCGGATAGGCAGAGGTATAATCGGCTTATCGTATCGCTCGAACAAATCGGTCTGACGTAGGCGCTGCATATCCTTCTCGGTCGTAAGGATACAGTCGCAACGTTCTGCACGCTGCAGAATTTCCGAAACATCATTCGCCGTGAAACGGTGATGATCGGGATATGTCAACACCTCGGCATTGCTGTAGCGCGAACGCACATGTTCCACCAGATACTCCGGCCGGGCTATGCTGGTTATCAGCAACGGCACACCTTCCACCTGAACAGGCTCATACTTGATCTTCGAGAAATACAGGTGCTGGAAGGTAGCCAGTTTCAAACTGTTGTCCACCACACGTTTGTCTATCGGGCGTATATTGTCCGGACACTTGGTCGCCACCACAATATTGGCCTTGCTGGCACGGAAAGGTATATCCCTCAATGTCCCGAGCGGTAGCAGGTGGTCGTGAACATACAGGTTGTCGTAGGCGGTAAGCAGGATATTCAGCCCGCACACTATCGACCTGTGCTGATACGCGTCATCCAGCAGCACAACATCAGGTGGGGAAGGCATGTTCTGGATTCGCCTTATACCTATCATCCTCTCCTCACACACTGCTACCAGCACGTCGGGAAACTTGCTGTGTATCTGCATCGGCTCGTCGCCTATCGTATCGGCTGTGGATTGGGCATCGGCAATCTGAAACCCGTGTGTACGGCGTTTGTATCCGCGCGACAGCACACCTACCTTGTAACCATGCTTCTGCAGCAGACGAATCAGATACTCCACCATCGGTGTTTTACCTGTTCCGCCCACAGCCAGGTTACCTATACAGATAGTAGGTATATGCGGCGTGTACTTCGGTAGCACGTGCTCGTCATACAGCAGGTGACGGAGAGTGATCACTCCTCCGTACAACACCGCCAAAGGCGCAGCCAACCATCGCCATTTGCCCATTTTCACTCTAAACGCTCAACACTAAACTCTCAACACTCAACACTAAACTCTCAACACTAAACCCTAACCCCTCCCCTCCTTTCTGAGAGGGGAGGGGGGTAGGCTTCTTAACTACTTAATCACCACTTCTTCCATGAGCATCATTACCCGAGGCTCCTTGGCAAAGGTCTTCAGGCGAGTAATCAGTTTCTCCTCCTCCGACTCTTCGCCGCTCAGCAACTTCAGCATCTCCTCCAACTGATCTTTGCTCTCGGGATAATAGTTGATATCATAACTCTCAATGCCCGCCAGTTCGGCAGCCTTGGTGATAGCGTCACTCATGTTACCCATATCATCCACCAGACCGATCTGCTTGGCATCCTTGCCGAGCCATACACGACCTTCGGCAATCTTCTTTATATCGTCCTGTGACATCTTTCTGCCATCGGCACAACGGCGTGTGAACAAATCATAACCGCGCTCGATCATATCCTGCATCATAGCCTGCTCCTCGCTGTTCATACCCTGATAAATCATATTCGAACCCATCATCGAGTGCTTGTGCGTTCCTACTCCGTCAATATCCAGACCTACCTTCTCTCTGATCTTCTTTACATTAGGAATAGTTCCGAATATACCTATCGAACCGGTCAGTGTGGTAGGCTCGGCATAGATATAGTCAGCAGCACAGGATATATAGTATCCGCCCGAAGCAGCCAGGTCGCTCATCGACACTACTACCGGCAGACCTTTGGCTTGCAGGTCTTTCACTCCGTGCCATATCTCTTCACTTGCATCGGCACTACCGCCGGGACTGTTCACGCGGAACACAACGGCTTTTACCTGGTCGTCTTTCTTTATCTCTTTCATCTGCTTGAGGATCTCCTTGGCGGTTATACCTTCACCGTCGTCACCTTCTATCTGTCCTTCGGCATACAGCACGGCTATGCGGTTCGGCAGTGTGGCTTTCGGACGCTCAACCTGCGCCAGCTTGGAGGTACTCATCAGTTTATAATCCTTCGAGCCGCTCATAATACGCAGAATCTCGTCCATCTCTTCACGATAAACAACTGTATCTACCAGATGGCAGTCAACAAACGTTTGTGCATTTTGCAGTCCGATATATTCGTCCGCAAACTTGTCAAGATCGGCTTCGCTTATGCCGCGCGAAGCACTGACTGCACTCCTGTATTCTTCCCATGTACCATTCAGGTAAAGCTCCGTCTGCTTGCGGTCGGCTTCTGACATCGAGGTGCGGAAGAACGGTTCAACGGCACTCTTGTACGTACCAACCTTCAGAATCTGCATCTCTACGCCCACTTTCTCCATCAGGCGTGTGTAATACATCTTTACTGCAGCCAAACCGTGCCAATCAACATGACCCGTAGCATTCAGATAGATCTTATCTGCCACACTTGCCAGGTAGTAGTTCGTTGCATCATAATTGTCAGCGTAGGCAATAACCCACTTACCCGAACGCTCTTTGAACAACTGCAACCTGTCGCGGATAGCCTTGGCGGAAGCAGGTGCCATCGACATCTCACCGTCCAGAATATATATACCCTTTATCTTATCATTCGTCTCTGCCAGACGGATGTTTTCCATTATCTGATCCAAACCTGTTGATACTGTCTGATTGCCGTACATAGGCATATCTTTCAGTATTTCAGCAAACGGGTTAGCAGACTGACCTTGTTCTACCAGATTACCCTTCAACTCCAGCTTGTAGATACTGTAATCTTCCAGTTTGACTTTTGCCGGTGTAAACATGTCGCCGAGAATCAGACCGAAAATAAAACTCAATCCGAAATAGATTGCCAAACCGATAAGGCAACCACGCAGACAACCGCCGCGATGCTGCGGCTGCTGACCATTGTTACTTGCTAAATTCATAATCCTTTAATTTTTTTATTTTTAATTTCTTTAGTCTTTGAGCAGGCTTTGCCTGCGGTCTTTCGACTTTCGACTTTTGACTTTCGACTTTTGACTAATCTAAAACTCTTCCTATGCACCTTTGTCACCCCGTATTTCTGTATAGCCTCATAGTGTGCCGCGGTAGGATAACCTTTGTTCTCGTCCCAATGATACATCGGATATTCTTCGTGCAGCCGTAGCATATAATCGTCCCTGTACGTCTTTGCCAGCACACTGGCCGCAGCTATACTCATATACGTTGCATCGCCTTTCACCACCGTTCGTGCCGGCACTTCCAGTAATCCGCCTTCAGGCACGTAGGGCTTCCATTTGTTGCCGTCAACAAGTATATGTTCCGGCGTAAGAACTATTCCTCCACGCACTACCAGTCCCGGTATATCTTTTCCATCAGCGCCTAACCCGTCCAACGCCCTATGCATTCCTGTTAGCGAGGCTTGCAGTATATTTATCCTGTCTATCTCCTCTGCCGACACTTCCACTACTGCCCACGACACAGCTTCTTTCTCTATCACTTCGCGTAGAGCGTAACGTTGTTTCTCCGTCAGTTGCTTCGAATCGTTCAGTATATCGTTACTGAAGTCCGGCGGTAGCACCACAGCCGCAGCAAACACACTGCCCGCCAACGGTCCTCTGCCAGCCTCATCGCAACCGGCCTCCAACACGCCTTCTATCATACAAGTCTTCAACATTCTCTTTTTTTCAGCACAGCAATCTCTCTTCTGTCAGCGCAGCGGTCTCTCTTCTGTCAGCGAAGCGGTCTCTCTTCTGTCAGCGCAGCGGTCTCTCTTCTGTCAGCGCAGCGGTCTC
>CALZOG010000087.1 GCA_945827635.1 uncultured Bacteroidales bacterium | reverse complement strand
GTTTCGAAATGAAGATTTTTGCCCCTTCTTGTACTAACGATAATTAGAAAAAAATCATTAAACATTCAACCATTAAGAGCATATATGAAAATCTCGCCATGGTTTGGCTGCCGCATAAGCCTTTTCGGCTTTTTGCGGGACAAACAATGTCACTTGGGCACAGTTCACACAGCCGAAAACGAACATTTTTCCAACAGGCGGCTTAACAGCAAGGCAAGTGAGCGAGGCGAGATTACAACACAAAGCAAAAGCCCCGTCACCTATGTTGGTTACGCCCTCTGCAATCGTTACCGCACGCAGGTTGCTGCAGTAGTAGAACGCATAAGCACCAATTGTCGTAAGTACCTGAGGGAGAGCAACTGCCGTCAGGCTTCTGCAATAAGCAAACGCGCCATGACCAATAGTTGTAACGCGATACATATTCCCCTTGTACAACACCATTGCAGGAACAGACAGGGATTCGATGCCGGCATAGTTATCTTCGGAACATTGGTACTGGCAAGTCACCTCCGCAGTAAGGGATTGTGAATCAAGATTATAGTACAGATTACTAATCTTAACTCTAATGTAATCCCACGCATGAGACGGAGCCAAGCTAACAGTTAGTTTGACTGGTAACGAGAATAGTGTTGTGTCCATGATATATACATTAAAAAGCGCGAATTTTTGCATATTCGTTTGCTTGCTTGAAGGTCATCGACTACCTTAATTACCCAAACTTACACACAAAAACTCACGCAAAGCGTGAGCGTGTATAAACCGTTGCTTGAGTAAT
Organism: uncultured Bacteroidales bacterium; assembly: GCA_945827635.1. Classification (GTDB taxonomy): domain Bacteria; phylum Bacteroidota; class Bacteroidia; order Bacteroidales; family Paludibacteraceae; genus Colicola. The sequence continues at coordinate 6,988 of CALZOG010000087.1, read as the reverse complement.
TAATAATTGCTGAAAGTTGTCGATGTTTTCAAACAATCAAGTTGGTCTATTTTACGCTGAACGTGATGCCACTGCACCACTAATATTTATAGTATCAAATTTACATTTGACGATGCAAAGTTACGAAATTTTATTGATAAATGCAAATAATACATACATTTTTTAAATAATTATTTGCAAATATCAGTTTTTTTTTGTAACTTTGTACGTTTTTGTGCGGGTGTGCGTTGCGAGCGCGCAATGCGTACGTATAATAATGTATAAAACAAAAACAATAATAAATAACTAAATTAACATGCAACAAATCAAACTGACTCGTGGTTTGGACGTTAAGTTGGACGGCAAGGCAGCACGTGAATGCGGAAGCATCATGCGGCCTGAGGTCTTTCATATCGTTCCCGACCATTTCGCCGGTATCAAGCCTCGATTGCTGGTACATGAAGGCGACAAGGTAAAAGCGGGTAGCCCGCTTTTCCAAGACAAGACGTTTGCCGAGATGCTGTTTACCTCACCTGTCAGCGGTACAGTAAAAGCCATTGTACGTGGCGAGCGCCGCAAGGTGATGAGTATTGACATTGAAGCAGACGAGACGATGCAGTATGAGCACTTTGAGTCGAAAGTCGAAAGTCAAAAGACCGCTTCGCTCAAAGCTGAGGAGTTGAAAGCTCTGCTGTTGCAGTCGGGCTTGTGGGCGCTGATCAAGCAACGTCCGTACGACTGCATCGCTCTGCCGACCAAGACTCCGAAAGCCGTGTTCATCTCCTCGTTCGATTCCGCTCCTCTGGCTCCGGATTATGACTTTGTTCTGCAAGGTCATGACGCCGAGGTGCAGGCAGCCATCACGGCGCTGAGCACTATCGCTCCGGTGTATGTAGGCATCCAAGCAGGCAGCCATGCCCACTGGAAGGACTGCACGCTCTACAGTGTAGCCGGTCCGCATCCGGCAGGCAACGTAGGCGTACAGATCAACCACGTGGCTCCTATCGCCAAGGGCGAGACGGTCTGGACAATTAACATCCAAGACCTGCGCCTGATAGGTACGCTGCTGCAGAAAGGCATCGTGGATATGCGCAAGCGCGTGGCTTTGACCGGTCCGCTGGTTCGTGAGCCGAAGTATTACGACGTGCTACCGGGAATGTCCGTTAGCACCGTGCTCAAGTGTAACATCGAGGTAGGTATCGAGCCGCGCTACATCGCCGGCAACGCGCTGAGCGGACAGCAGATAACGCTGGACGACAGCATCAGCCTGTACGACAATCAGTTCACCGTGATCGCTCAAGGTACGGAGACCCATGAGTTCATGGGCTGGATCATGCCGCCGTTCCTGCGCGAGGGCGAGCAGGACGCACGTCTGAAAGGCGGGCGTCGTGCTATCATCGTCAGCGGTGAGTATGAGCGCGTATTCCCGATGGACATCTATCCCGAGCACCTGATCAAGGCAATGATTGCCGGTAACCTGGATCGTATGGAAGCCCTTGGCGCCTACGAGGTTGCACCCGAAGACTTCGCCGTATGCGAATATGTCTGCACCTCCAAGATGCCGCTGCAGGCTATCGTACGCGCCGCATTGGATAACTTAAAACAGGAGATTGAATAATGTTTGAGGGTCTATATAAACTGAAAGAGCAACTGCGCCCGAACTTTGAGGAAGGCGGCAAGTTGCATGCGTTCTGGTCGCTGTTCGACGGTTTTGAGAGCTTCCTCTTCACGCCGAACACGACAGGCAAGCGCCTTGGCTCGCAGATCCATGCGGGCAACGACTCCAAGCGCACGATGATCTACGTAGTGCTCGCACTCGTTCCGTGTCTGCTTTTCGGCATGTACAATGTCGGCTATCAGCATCTGTTGGCTACCGGCCAACTTGTAGGCGGACTGACCGCTGCATTGTTCTGGAAGGCTTTCGGGTTCGGTCTGCTGGCTGTGCTGCCGTATATCTTGGTTAGTTACATCGTAGGTCTGGGGATCGAGTTTACCGTTGCCCAGTGGAAGCATGAGGAGATTGCCGAAGGTTTCCTGGTAACCGGTTTCCTTATCCCTCTGATTGTACCTATCAACACTCCGCTGTGGATGGTGGCAGTAGCAACGGCTTTTGCTGTTATCTTCGCCAAGGAGGTGTTCGGCGGTACGGGTTATAACATCTTCAACGTAGCATTGATCACCCGTGCGTTCCTGTTCTTCGCGTACCCGACTCACATGACGGGCGACAAGGCGTTCATCCGTACAGGCAGCACGTGGGGCTGGGATGGCGGTCACACATTGGTTGACGGCTTCTCAGGCGCTACGCCGCTCACCCAACTCGCTACCGGCACATCGGTGGATCTGAGTTTCTGGGATATGGTCAACGGTCTTGTTCCGGGTTCGGTAGGTGAGACCTGCGTATGGGCCATCCTGATGGGTGCCTGCCTGCTGCTTGTTACCCGCACGGCTGATTGGCGTATCATGTGCAGCATCATCCTCACCGGTGCTGTTACGGCTTGGCTGTTCAACCAGTTCGGTGCAGCCGACAATCTTGCAGCACAGTATCCGTGGTACATGCATCTGGTATCAGGCGGTTTCCTGTTCGGCGCTGTATTCATGGCTACCGATCCTGTTACCGCAGCCCGCACCGATTGCGGCAAGTGGTTCTACGGCATACTGATCGGCTTCATGGCAGTTGTTGTACGTGTGCTCAACCCGGGTTATCCCGAGGGCATGATGCTGGCTATCCTGCTCGGCAACGCTGTAGCACCGCTGATCGACTGGTGTGTTGTTCAAGCCAATATTAACAAACGACTCAAACGCTCTAACATTTAATCATTATGGCACAGAAAAAATTTGTATGTTCCGTATGTGGTTATGTGCACTACGGAGACGCAGCGCCAGCAGTTTGTCCTCAATGTATGCAATCGGGTGTTTTTGTAGAGGAGAAAAAGAAAGGTATCGACACCAATAGCAATACCTACACGTTTGTATATGCTACGGTAGTGGTAATCATCGTAGCTGTGCTTCTGGCTCTTACTAATCAGGCCCTCAAGCCCAAGCAGGAAGCTAACGTCAAGCTCGACCAGCAGAAGCAGATGCTCGTAGCCCTCAATCAGGAGCTCGGCGCTGATCCCGCTGCTCAGTACGAGGCACTCGTTCGCGACACTATCGACCGCGAGAACGCCAAGCCTGGCCTTTTCCGCTTTGAGGTGGACGGTCAGACCAAGTACGTTCTTCGTCTGCATGGTGCAGGTCTGTGGGGCGGCATTGGTGGTTATCTCGCCCTCAATGAGGACAAGAACACCATCTTCGGCATCAACTTCAACCATGAGTCGGAGACCCCGGGTCTGGGCGCTCTCATCGTTGAGCAGCCGTTCCGCAGCCAGTTCTTCGGCAAGCATATCCGCAACGCACAAGGTGAGATCGTCAGCGTAGCCGTGCTCAAAGCCGGCACCATGGCTGAAGGTCAGGAGCAGGTGGATGCATTGTCAGGCGCTACTATCACCTCCACCGGTGTTAGCGACATGCTCAAAGCTAACTTGGCTGAGTATAGTGAGTTCCTGAATGTACTGATCGGCAATCCCGCGCCGGCAGAAGAGGAGATTGTAGAATCTGATAACAAGGAGGATTAATCTATGGCACTTTCACAGAAAACAAAAGAGACCCTTCTGGGTCCATTGAATGCCAACAACCCTGTCGTTGTGCAGGTGTTGGGTATATGTTCGGCACTCGCTGTAACGGTGCAACTCAAGCCGGCTCTGGTTATGGGTATAGCCGTTACGATCATCGTTGCGATGTCGAATGTCATTGTCTCGCTTATCCGCAACTCTATCCCTATGCGTATTCGTATCATCATCCAACTGGTGGTAGTGGCTGCATTGGTTACGCTGGTTAGTGAGATCCTGAAAGCATTTGCTTACGATGTAGCGATGCAGCTCAGCGTCTATCTCGGTCTGATCATCACGAACTGTATTCTGATGGGTCGTCTGGAGGCTTTTGCCATGACGAACAAACCCTGGGATTCGTTCCTTGACGGTCTGGGTAACGGTTTGGGCTATGCGTGGATACTCGTGGCTGTTGCGTTTGTTCGCGAACTGTTCGGCGCAGGCACGCTGCTCGGCTTCCGGATCATCCCCGAGAGCTGGTATGTGGCCAACGGCGGCTTCTACGAGAACTGCGGTATGATGATGATGCCTGCTATGGCATTGATCCTCGTTGGTTGTATCATCTGGGCACACCGCTCGATAAATAAGGAGGAGAAGTAATATGGAACATGCTATTTCATTATTTGTTCGCTCGATCTTTGCGGACAACATGATTTTCGCATTCTTCCTTGGAATGTGTTCATATCTGGCTGTTAGTAAGACGGTGAAGACCAGTCTCGGTTTGGGCGTTGCTGTTACGTTTGTGCTGCTCATCACCCTGCCCGTCAACTATCTGCTGCAGATATATGTGCTCAACCCGCTGAATCTCGGATACCTCTCGTTCATCCTGTTCATCGCCGTTATCGCGGCTATCGTGCAGATCGTCGAGATGGTTGTTGAGAAGTTCAGCCCGTCGCTGTATGCGAGTCTGGGTATCTTCCTGCCGCTGATCGCCGTGAACTGCGCCATCATGGGCGGTTCGCTGTTCATGCAGCAGCGTATTCTGCTCGAGCCCGAGAACGTGAAGGCTATCGCCAATATCGGTGACGCTTTTGCTTACGCTCTTGGTTCGGGCCTGGGATGGCTGGTAGCAATCTGCTGCCTTGCAGGTATTCGTGAGAAAATGGAGTATAACGATGTTCCCAAGCCTTTGCAGGGTCTCGGCATCACGTTCATCGTGGTCGGACTGATGGCTATGGCGTTCATGTGCTTCAGCGGTCTTAACATCTAATAGGAGGACAACACTATGAATATGACAGCAATTCTTTATGCAGTAGGAGTATTCCTTGCGGTTATTCTCCTGTTAGTGGTTATTCTGCTTGTTGCCAAGAAGTACCTCGTTGCCAGCGGTGACGTCAAGGTTACTATCAACGGCGACAAGGAGTACAATATCCCTTCGGGCGGCACGCTGCTTGCCTCACTCGGCGCAGCCGGTGTGCACCTTCCATCCGCCTGCGGCGGCAAAGGCTCGTGCGGACAGTGCAAGTGCCAAGTGCTTGAGGGTGGCGGTGAGATTCTGCCTACCGAGACCGTTCACTTCACACGCAAACAGCAGAAAGACCACTGGCGTCTCGGATGCCAGGTTAAGGTTAAGAACGACCTCCAGCTCAAGATGGACGAATCCGTGCTGGGTGTCAAGGAATGGGAGTGCGAGGTTATATCGAACAAGAACGTCGCTACGTTCATCAAGGAGTTCAAGGTACAACTGCCTCCGGGCGAGCACATGGACTTCGAACCGGGCTCGTATGCGCAGATCCGTATCCCCGAGTACGATATCGATTACAACCGCGACATGGACAAGTCTCTCATCGGCGACCTCTATCTGCCGTCATGGGAGCGTTTCGGACTGTTCAAACTCAAGCAGAAGAACACCGAAGCCACTATCCGTGCCTACTCTATGGCTAACTATCCCGACGAGGGCGATATCATCACCCTTACCGTACGTATCGCTACGCCGCCGTTCAAACCCAAGGACCAGTGCCCCAACGGACCCGAGTTCATGGATGTGCCGTGCGGTATAGCATCCACGTATATCTTCTCACTCAAGCCGGGTGACAAGGTGACGATGTCAGGTCCTTACGGTGAGTTCCGTCCTGTCTATGACTCGAAGAAAGAGATGATCTGGGTCGGCGGTGGTGCAGGTATGGCTCCGTTGCGTGCGCAGATCATGCACATGCTCAAGACACGCCAGTGCCGCGACCGCGAGATGCACTACTTCTACGGTGCACGTGCGCTGGACGAGGTCTTCTTCCTCGAGGACTTCCTGGAGTTGGAGAAGGAGTTCCCGAACTTCCATTTCCACCTCGCTTTGGACCGTCCTGACCCGAAAGCAGACAATCTCGGTGTCAAATACACCCCGGGCTTCATTGCTCCTGTCATGGGCGATACCTACCTCAAGCAGCATGACGCTCCCGAAGACATCGAGTATTACCTCTGCGGTCCTCCGATGATGGCCAAGACCGTCCTCGACCTGCTCCACTCCCTCGGCGTGGAGGATCAGGATATCCGCTTCGATAATTTCGGAGGTTAATCCGAAGAATCTAAACAATAAGAGAGATGCTCGCAAGGGTGTCTCTTTTATTGTGTTGTTCTGCTCATATAGTACGGATTTTACAGATATTACGGAATTTACGGATTTTAGGATATTTTTGTTCATCGGTATCTGTCTTTATTCTCTCGGCACATGATGCCGGCATACGTTTTCCCTTTCGGTTGCATATTTGCAACCGTTGTCAGTCTTATACTTCCGTGCTTGGCGTCTCAGTTCATATAGCACCGTTGTCGAAAGCGCAACGCGACCATCTCGCGACCATCGCGTACATCACGCTTATGTGTGTGTTATTCTTTGTAGGGACCCCGACGAGCGCTAACGTAGTGTACTCGGTGGGGAGAGCGGAGGTATCGGCCGATTTTATGACGTGTGCGTCATCTGTGCGACCCGATTACCGAACGCGACTGCAAAGATACTATGAAGAACTTGTGCTTTCCAATTTTTTTCGCATTTTTTTTCATTTTTTTTATTTTTTCTCATTCTCCGTCCATTTTTTGTCGGGATTTTATCCCGACTATCGCCCGTCACGATTTCCCTTTCGCAGTATATTTACCGCCGTCATCCACGTGGCAATCCACCAACAAAAGGTAACAAAGTAACAAAGTAACACATCCGTGTAGCTTGAATTTTTCCTCATTATATTATTATATATATTATATATAATATATAATGCCATTCTTGTCAACCTACATTTTTATGTTACTTTGTTACTTTGTTACTTTTTTCGATGCAACATCAGTCGTTTCCAGTGCCCCCTCGCCTGCCTTGTCTATGCGCCTGTTCTTACGCCATCGACTCAGCAGCATCTTCACCGAGGCACTCGACACGCTCT
>CALZOG010000086.1 GCA_945827635.1 uncultured Bacteroidales bacterium | reverse complement strand
TGACAGACCGTTCGTTTCACTCACTGACAGACCGCTCGCTTTGCTCGCTGACAGATCGTTCGTTTCACTCACTGATAGATTCTGTGCGTCTTTCAGCAGCCGCAGGCTGCGGTCTGTCTTCTGTCAGCGCAGCGGTCTGTCAGCAGCCATGGGCTGCGGTCTCTATTCCCCTTCCGGATTCCCGATGAGGGCAGTAAACAGGATATTGCCGTGTTGCTTCTCGCGTATGACGAGGAAGAACGGGCGGTTCACGATGAACTCCTTGGGCTCCGAGGGCATACTTGTTATCACGGCTCCTCCGGTGGTTACAGCAGCAGCCTCGGTGCCCGTTTCGTCCACAGCGAGGTAACATACTTGTTTTACCCACGACAGGTACGTCGGCACCTGACTCACGTGCGGGAACTCAGCCGCTGGACTCAGTGCGCTGGGCATTCCTGCTGCCTTGAGATCATCGGTCAGCATACGGCTGTAGGTCAGTTTGAATTTCGGGAACCGTACCCATACATCGTCGTAATACAATTGTTTGAGCATGTCTGCCCACTCGTCGGCAGTCAGGTCGGCTACCACCTGGCGCGCATCCAAACCTTTGGTCGGCAGCAACACGTCCATGCAGTATTTGCCGCCTTTGTAACTCATCTCCAGCAGTTGTCCTTTGGACACAGTGGCGTAGCGAGCATTGATCTCGCCCTCCATCATATCTACTTTTATCCGAGGTTCCTGCCACGGGTCAAAATCCTCCTTGTGGGTCATCTCCGGGTCGAAGGCGGTCTCCCATTTGCCCTTGAAGTACAGGGCGTTGGCGAGAATCATGACACATGTGCTGATTTCTTCGGGCTTAACTACATGTTTGATCAGGTCGTTCGTGTTGTCGGCTGCCCACTGATTGATACGTTCGGCAGTGGCGGGGTCAGCCATGTCCACATTGTCGGTCTCGGCGTGGAAAAAATGCTGATTGGTGGCAATGTACTCCGGCAGTACGGGAAAACCATTCTGTACCCACAGCGAGTTGGCGATCTTCACGATACTCTCGGCATCGAGTGTAGGCAGCAGTTCGATCAGTGACTTGTACCACTCGTTTATCTCCTCCTGCGTCAGGCCTTCGAAGCCCAGGGTTCGCTGCATCTGTTGCAGTGTCTCACCATCGGCACCGTTCATCACTATGCCCAGCATGATACTGGCGGACAATGGCGAGAGAATGATGTTCTTCTTGTCAGAGTTCTTGCAAACGAGGCTCGTCAGGTTGAACGTGAACTCGTTTGCTCGGTACAGCAGTTGTTCGTCAGCCGAGGCGAAAGTCATTGGTTTGGGTTGGCGCATATCAAAATCCGCCGTGGTGGACGTATCCGGCTGCACTGCGGCAGCAGTGTCCGGTGGCGCAACTTGGGTTGTGTCGCCGCTTGGCGTGGTGTTCTGAGATTCCTGACCATTAGGATTGCATGCCCAAAGCATGCACAGTGCACAAACGAGTGTAAGTAGTTTTTCCATAATCGTATATTCTTCCAGCAGCCATCGGCTGCAGTCTATACTCTGTCAGCGGCGCGGTCTATTATCACTTCATCAGCGAGTTGACGTCCATCGCGAGGCTGACCTGATAGGTGAAGTTCTGCTTGGACATCTGACTCATCGCGAAGCCCAGTCGTAGCATTTTGATACGCACTCCTGCGCCTATGGCGAAGCCTGCCAGCGAGCGTTGGTCTTGCAGGTTGAACTCCATGCGCCGGCGGTGGTTGTAACTGAGTGTGAGGTAGAATTTCTCGCTCTTCGGCACGATGTCTATCGCCCATATCGTGTGGCGCATCATCATGTCGAACCAGCCTATAGGTTTGACGGGCAGTTCGGTCTCGTTGAGCAGACTGTAGCCCAGATCCCAGCGTTGAATATTGTGTATGGTGAGTGAGAACCGTAGCGGTGCGTACTTGACGCGGTAGTTGATACCCAGTTCGAGGTTGATGGGCAACATTTCGAGCCGTTGTCCTGACTCATCGGAGTAGAATCCTTTGAGTTGCCAGCCAATGTTCTTCAGCGCCAGACCGATCTGCAGGGTGCTGTCCTTGAGTTGGAAGTGTCCGCCTACGTCAGCGCCTATGGCTACGGAACTGTATGACTCGTAGAACGACATTACGGGTTTGAGTGCCACGCCAATGGTGAACATCGGTCCGAGTTGCCGTGCGTAGGCGGCCTCGATCAGGATGTCGCGTGCGCCGAAGTTAATGCCTGTCAGTTGACCGTTATCCTCGGCATAAGCCATCTTTCCGTAATCGAGGTAATGGATGCCGGCTGCGAAATAGTTGTGCTCGCCAAAGTTGTATCCGTACATCACGCTGCCGAAATGATTCGTGCCGTAGTAGGCGTAGCCGAGTTGCAGTATGTTGTGCGTCATGCTTCCGAGCAGTGCGGGGTTGGCGAATGCCGAACTGAGTTCGCCGTCGCGGATGGAGATGTTCTCGCCACCCAGTGCGTTCTGTCGTGATGATACCGGCAGGTCGAGAAACGCGAATGTCGAAGTGCCGCTACCCACGTACTGTCCGCGCATGGCTTGCACGGGCAACAGCAGTGTCGTAAGCACTGCCAGACGGACTATGTGACGGCATATTTTCATCTTCGCACAAATTTGACCTGCAAATTTACGAAAAAAAAATGACATTTGCAAGCATTCATACAGAAAAATGCACATTAGTGATTTTTTTTTGCGATAATTGTTGCAAATGTGCAATTTTTTTTGTACCTTTGTGGCGAAATTGGTGTGCGTACCAGAATAAAAGTAATCTGTGTACCATAAAATCAATAATGGTATGAAGAAATTTACCCAGGCGTGGAGGTGCGCTAAAGTGAATTGTTCAACTGAAATAAATAATGTTTAATTAAATACAAAAATCCTATGTGGTTAAAAGACTCATCTATCGGCCGTAAATTCATTATGAGTATAACCGGCCTGTTCCTTGTTCTGTTCCTGCTGTTCCACGGTTCGATGAACCTGTGCTTGGTGATTGACGACCTGTTCGGAACGCAGGCATATAACTGGATTTGCGCAATGCTGGGTGCTAACTGGTACGCAGTAGCCGGCACCGGCGTGTTGGCACTGGGTGTGCTCGTACACTTCGGTTATGCCATTATGCTGACCATCCAGAACTACCGTGCCCGCGGCAACGACCGTTATGCTGTCAGTGCCCGTCAGGAAGGCGTGGACTGGGAGAGCAAGAACATGCTCGTGCTCGGCGTTATTGTGTTGGGTTTCCTGCTGCTGCACCTGTATAACTTCTGGTTCAAAATGCAGTTTGCCGAACTGACCGGTATTCACACCTCGATGTTCGATCCGCAGGATGGTAGCGCTATTGTCAAGGCGCTGTTCACCAGCGGTTGGGGAGGTATAGTGTATTGCCTGCTGTACATCGTTTGGCTCGTTGCTCTGTGGTTCCACCTCAATCACGGTGTCTGGTCGGCATTGCAGACCATCGGCTGGAGCAACCTGATCTGGCTCAAGCGTATCAAAGTGATCGGTACTGTATTTGCAACGATCGCCGTTGGTCTGTTCATGATCGTTGTGCTGTACTTCCTTGGCGTGAACATCGGTCAGATGTGCGCTTAATGTTTCACGACTAAAACAATAAGAGTATATGGCAAAGAAAGAAGAAATATTGGACGCTGCCAAGAAGGTGGCAACCAAAGCTGCTCAGGCAGCGAAAGAGGTGGCTGAAGTAGCTGTAGAGAAGGCTGCGGAAGTAGCTCAGGCTGCTGCCGAGGAGATCAAAGCGCGCGCAGAGAAAGTTGCTGAACGCGCCGAGGTAAAAGAGGCTGTTGCTGCCGCTACCGAGGCGGTGAAAGCCGCAGGCAAAGCTGCTCAGGCTGCTGCAGAAACCATGGCTACGCCGAGCGAGAAAAGCACCAAGGTAATTACGCCGAAGATGGCAAAGATTCCAGAAGGTCCGCTGGAGAAGAAGTGGACGAACTACAAGGATCATCAGAAGCTGGTTAACCCTGCCAACAAACGTAAGTTGGACATCATCGTAGTGGGAACGGGTCTGGCCGGAGCCTCGGCAGCCGCTTCGCTGGCAGAGATGGGCTTCAACGTGCTGAACTTCTGTATTCAGGACAGCCCGCGTCGTGCGCACTCTATTGCTGCACAGGGCGGTATCAATGCTGCAAAGAACTATCAGAACGACGGTGACTCGGTTTATCGTCTGTTCTACGACACGATCAAGGGCGGTGACTATCGTGCCCGTGAGGCGAACGTCTATCGTCTGGCTGAGGTCAGCAACAATATCATCGATCAGTGCGTGGCACAGGGCGTACCTTTCGCTCGCGAGTACGGCGGATTGCTTGACAACCGTTCGTTCGGTGGCGCACAGGTGAGCCGTACGTTCTACGCCAAGGGTCAGACAGGCCAACAGTTGCTGCTCGGCGCATACAGCGCGTTGAGCCGCCAGATCGGTAAAGGCAAGGTGAAGATGTACACGCGCTACGAGATGCTTGATATCGTGATGATTAAGGATGAGAACGGCGAACCTCGTGCACGCGGTATCATCGCACGTAATCTCGTTACCGGACGTATCGAGCGCTTCTTCGCCCATGCTGTCGTAGTTGGTTCCGGTGGATACGGCAACACGTTCTTCCTCTCGACGAACGCTATGGCCAGCAACGGTTCGGCTGCTATGCAGATGTACCGCCACGGCGCATACTTCGCTAACCCCTGCTACGCACAGATCCACCCGACCTGTATTCCTAAGCACGGTGACTTCCAGTCGAAGCTGACGCTGATGTCTGAGTCCTTGCGTAACGATGGACGTATATGGGTGCCGAAGAAACTTGAGGATGCCAAGAAACTGCAGGCGGGACAGATCAAGGGCCGCGATATACCTGAAGAGGATCGTGACTACTACTTGGAGCGCCGTTATCCCGCTTTCGGTAACCTCGTGCCGCGTGACGTGGCTTCGCGTGCCGCCAAGGAGCGTTGCGATGCAGGCTATGGCGTGAACAACACCGGTCTGGCTGTGTTCCTCGACTTCAGCGACGCTATCAAGCGTCTGGGCAAAGATGTAGTTGCACAGAAGTACGGTAACCTGTTCCAGATGTATGAGAAGATCGTGGACGAGAACCCCTACGAGAACCCGATGATGATCTTCCCTGCTATCCACTACACCATGGGCGGTATATGGGTTGACTACGAGCTGCAAACCAGCGTCAAGGGTCTGTTCTGCATCGGCGAGGCTAACTTCTCCGACCACGGTGCCAACCGTCTGGGCGCTTCGGCATTGATGCAGGGTCTGGCTGACGGATACTTCGTTCTCCCGTACACCATACAGAACTACCTCGCTGATCAGATTGGCGTACCTCGCATGAGTACCGATCGTCCTGAGTTTGCCGAGGCAGAGAAAGCCGTTCAGGCGAAGATCGACAAACTGATGGCTATCCAGGGTAAGGAGTCTGTAGATACCATCCACAAACGTCTGGGACTGGTTATGTGGGACTTCGTAGGCATGGGCCGTACGGCAGAGAGCCTGAAGACCGCTATCGCCAAGATTGACGAGATCAAGAAAGACTTCTGGTCGAACGTCTATATCCCGGGCAAGGCTGACGCACTGAACAACGAACTGGAGAAAGCACTCCGTCTGGCTGACTTCATCGAGATAGGCCGACTGATGGCTCTTGACGCACTCAACCGCGAGGAGTCCTGCGGTGGTCACTTCCGCGAGGAATATCAGACCGAGGAAGGCGAGGCACTGCGCCAGGATGACAAGTTCTCGTATGTAGCCTGCTGGAAGTATCAGGGTGAGGACAAAGATCCCGAACTCATCAAGGAACCGCTCGACTACGAGTTCACCGAGCGCAAGACGCGTAACTATAAGTCGTAGTTGAGTGTTTAGAGTTTAGTGTTTAGAGTTTGCGTCTGAACAGAGAATAAAAAAAGAGGGTTGCACCGGTGTGCAACCCTTAATTTGTGCGGTTGTCTGCTGTTCGTCGGCCGCCTGCCGGATATATTCGGCCGCCATGTCCTCAGCCATTCCGTCAGCACGTAGCACGATGATCGTTGCCGTCAGAAGCAGGCGGCAAGAATGATGAGTGTGATGATTCTTGAGCGTTTCACAACTATGTAAGTTTAGCAATTGTTAGGTTAATACATTGTTCCCTCTATCCAATTGACGAATCGGGTGGGCAGCAGGCGGTTGAGCAGGCAGAAGATGCGGTATGTGAGTCCGCCCACGTAGTATGGTGCAGGGGTGCGCCGTGTTGCCATCTTGTAGAAGATTTGCGCCATCTGCTCGGGGCGCATACCGTTGAGTTCGTCCTTTTCCATAGCGGTAACGGCTTTGCTTACATTATGGTAGATCTCTGCCCCTTTGTCCGACTTGTTGCGTGCAGCAGTGAATCCTGTAGCCACGTCGCCGGGCATAAGGTATCCTACGCGAATGTTGAACGCGCGCACCTCGTTTGCCAGCGCCAGTGCCATGGCATTGATGGCAGCCTTCGATGCCGAGTAGAACGCCTGGTAGGGCACAGGCAGCACGGCGGCTACGGATGAGGTGTACAGAATACGTCCTTCGCGACGCTCGCGCATGTGAGCCAGCACAGCCTGCGTGATGTTCAGCGCCCCGAAGAAATTGACATCCATCTGCCGCTTGGCGTCCTCGATACCCGTGAACTCTATCGCGCCGGATATGCCGTAGCCGGCATTGGAGATGAGTACGTCAATCTTGTCAGTCTGATGCAGCACCTCTGCTACAGCCTGACGAACGGACTCCGGCTCTGTCACATCGCAGTCGATATGCGTGATGCCGTCATGACTCTCGCCGTGACGGCTGAGCTCGAACACCTGCCAACCTTTGTTCTGAAACAGCACAGCGGTAGCCAAGCCTATGCCCGAACTACCGCCTGTAATAAGTAAGGTGCGCTCCATACGGATTATAGTTTCGGAATCTTTACGCCGGCTTTCAGCACGCGTGCAATGATTTCCGTAGCTTCGTCCACTATCGGCTCGGTGTGTGTAGCCATCAGCGTAGTGCGCAGCAGGCACTCGCCCTCCACACAAGCCGGTGCGATAACAGGATTGACATATACTCCGGCATCGAACATTGCGTGTCCGAAGTACAATGTGTCCAGCGTATTGTAGGTGAAGATAGGCACGATAGGCGTCGGAGCCTCAATGATCTTTACGCCGTTGGCAATCAGTTGCTTGCGGAAGTGTGCTGCAATCTTGTTCAGGCGTTCGGGGCGCGTGTTGTCCTCAATCAGCCGGTGCAGTGCCGCCAGGGCTGTTGCTGCCGAGGCAGGCGTCATACTTGCCGAGAAGATGAACGGGCGCGACACATGGCGCACGTAATCCGCCACGCGGTGCGAGGTCAGCATACAGCCGCCGATAGAAGCGAGCGACTTCGAGAACGTGAGCATCGTTATGTCCACCTTGTCGGTCAACCCGAAGTGGGCTGCCGTACCCCGACCGCCCTTGCCAAGTACACCGAAACCGTGGGCGTCGTCCACCATTACGCGCGCTCCGTATTTCTCCGCCAGTTTGCAAATCTCCGGCAGTTTGCAGATGTCACCACGCATGGAGAATACGCCATCGGTAACAATCAGTTTGCCGGCGTTCTCGGGGATAGATTGGAGCTTGGCTTCCAGATCCTGCATGTCGGAGTGCTTGTAGCGTAGAACGGTAGAGTAGGTCAGATGGCAGGCATCGTAGATCGATGCGTGGTTCTCGCGGTCGTTGAGGATATAATCGGACTTACCGCAGATAGCGGAAATGATGGCAAGGTTGGTCTGAAAACCGGTGGAGCAGGTCATGGCCTCTTCGTAGCCGGTGAACGCTGCAAGTTCCTTCTCCAACTGCAGGTGCAGATCCAGTGTACCGTTCAGAAAGCGGCTGCCTGAGCAACCTGTTCCGTACTTCTCCAAGGCTTTGATGCCGGCTTCTACAACAATAGGGTCTTCGGTAAATCCGAGGTAGTTATTGCTGCCCAGCATAATCATTCGCTTGCCTTCCATTGTAACCACCGGAGCTTGACGTGACTCAAGACAGTGGAAGTAAGGGTATATACCCAAATCACGAACTTTGTTCAACAAATCAAAGTTACATTTGTCAAAAAGATCCATAGGCTAAATGTGCTATTTTTCGTGCGGATTTGTTTACGCCGCTTTTATGCAATTTACATTATGAATGCAAAAGTACAAAAAAAAAATGATATATGCAACTATCCGGTGATTTTCTGCGTGATTTTGTTAATTTTTTTTGGGTTTGGCACTTTTTTTGTGGTGCTTTGAGCATAAA
>CALZOG010000085.1 GCA_945827635.1 uncultured Bacteroidales bacterium | reverse complement strand
GATGGTACTGCATGTTGTGGGAGAGTAGGTAGCCGCCATTTTTAGAGCCCTTCATCAATTCGATGAGGGGCTCTTTTTGTGGCGTTCTACCTACGTCCATCGTATTTTTTTTGTCTATTAGGTTGCTGTGCGCTGTAGAGTAGGGTGTCCTGTGCTCGGTACCTGTGATGCCGAGTTATAGTTTACAGAGTGCTCCGTGAGCTTCCATCGTGCTTTGCCCGCATTGGGTAGCCTTCATGATTGAGCGCAGAATACCCTGCTATCTCGCGAATCAAAACCCCAATGCTGTTAATTATCCATTTGGAGTTCAAAGTAATCAACATCCATCCAACCAGCATCGTTGAAGATGCGATGATCGCGTGTGCAGTATAGTCCTATCTGTGCGCCTGTCCAAACTCCTTCGACGGCTTGGAATGGTTTGCCGTATTGAGTCCATTGCTGACCGTCTTGTGAGGTGTAGAATTGCCCAATCTGTTTGTCGGTCATCTGCAGGCGAAGATAGCACCACTCACCCGTCACCGGTACTTCTAATCGGAAACTTTGCCGCCCGAATACTATCATCCCTGCATGCTCGGCTTCTTTCATCTCAGGATGAGAGTTCGGCATGAATCGCACTCGTGCAGTAGCGGTGAATGCTACATCCGGAATCTTTTGCAACAGCAGATTAGGTATGTAGCCATCCTGTTCGCACTCGGCACTATACAATCGCAGCAGGCTATGTGCGGCATCGCAGAAGTACCATTTGGGTGATACATATCCGCCTGACCACTGCCAATCGAGTGCCAATTCCAGTCCGTCGAAATCATCACGACGGAAGAAATTGGCATACGTGGGCTTACCGTCCTTTGTTCCGTTGTCCTTTATTCCTTGGTATTTGAATATGGGTTCGCCATTGTTCCCCATCACAGGCCAGTCGTCTTGCCAATGTACTGGTTGCATGTGTATGATTCGTCCTGCTACACCTTTGTCTTGGAAGTGAATGAACCAATCTTCATTGTCCGGTGTATCTACCCATGCTCCTTGATGAGGCCCATTGATGTCAGTACGTCTTTGTGCAAGGGTGATCTTCAGTTCATATGGACCGTAGATGTTCTTGCTCCGCTGCACCACTTGCCAACCTTCTTTCACACCACCAGCCGGATGCATCAAGTAGTACCAACCGTTACGCTTATATAGTTTAGGACCTTCGCAAGTAGCGTGCTCTTCATGTCCGTCAAAAACTACGCGACTTGGCACTTTTACACTTAATCCGTCTGCACTCAGTTCAGCTATCGATAGCACACTCTTGAAGCGTGCACGGCTACCCGCATACGCATGTGCCAACCATACTCGACCATCCTCATCCCATAGCGGACATGGGTCAATAATACCTTTCCCTTCCATAACAAGCACCGGCTCCTCCCATTCCAAAGGGAATTGCATATTGATATCTGATGGCTGTAGCTGCTTACTCCTAATGCAGTAGATACCTCTGTCCGGGTCACCATAATATATATATACGCGCTCGTCATGCATGCGTATTGCGGGTGCCCACACGTAATGTCCAGGTAAGGGAAAACCTTGCTCATAACCAGGCAACCGATACCGTATGGCCGCGTCCACTATCTCCCAATGCACAAGGTCTTTGGATGCAAGAATTTGCAAGCCGGGCACATTGTTGAACGACGACGAGGTCATCAAATACGTGTCACCTATACGGCACACGTCCGGATCCGAATAGTCAAATGGTAATACCGGATTGGCGAATGATGGTACAGTCGCATTAACTGTAATACCGCATGCCAAACATACAGAAATAAGCAAAATAAAGCGTTTCATAAGCGTTTCTGAAATTTTTTGCAAAGATACAACTTTTTTTTGACATTTGCAAGTTGTTTTTAAAGAATTTGAGACTTTCTGATGGCTGCCCAATTATTTGAGACTAAACGTAAGCCCATATATTTGCGTATGTGAGTAAAAAGAAGTACCTTTGCATCGAAATTCAAAAAATAACTAAAAATCGCTATGAAGGACATTTTTCTCAAATCGTTATTCGCGGTCCTATTTGCAGTCAGCGGTACGACTATGTTTGCCCAGTTGAGTGTATCCGGCACTGTGGTTGATGCCACAGGTGAACCGGTGATAGGTGCAAACATCGTCGTAAAAGGTTCGACGCAAGGAACAATCACGGATTTCGACGGCAACTACTCGATTGAGGTATCCGACGGTAGTGTCGTACTTGTATTTAGTTACATAGGTATGCAGGCGCAAGAACTTGCTGCTTCCGCTGCCAATGGAAAAACCATCACCTTGAAAGAAGATGCCGAGTTGCTTGAGGAAGTGGTGGTAGTAGGTTTCGGTGCGCAGAAAAAAGAGTCGCTCACCGGTTCGGTAACCGTTGTTAGTGGTAAGATGTTCGAGGACAAAGGTTCACTATCCAGTCCTCTGGAAGCCATGCAAGGTCAGGTAGCCGGTGTGATTGTTACGCGTAGCAGTTCTGCTCCTGGTGATGAGGGCTGGAACATGAATATTCGTGGTGCGGTATCTCTGAACTCCACCGAGCCGCTGGTGGTTATTGATGGTGTCGCTGCCACGATGAGCGATATGAAAAACATCAACGCCAACGATATAGAGTCGATGAGCATCCTCAAGGACGGCGCAGCAGCCATCTATGGTAGCCGCGCAGCCGGAGGCGTAGTGCTGATCACTACCAAGAAAGGTGCTGAGGGAAAGGTGAAAGTGGAGTATACCGGTTCCGTAACTACCAAGCTGTTGGGTTTGCAGCCTACGCTCATGAATAATCTGCAATGGGCAGACGGTGTGATGCAGACCCTGGAGAACGACAACAATACCAGTCATGTATGGTACACGTACGCGCAACTGGCAAAACTTTACAACGGGCGCTACATCGACCTTACGCAGTCGGCTAACCCCTTCGGCACGGCGGCATTCACCGATGTAGCGGACTTCGTGTTCTCTAACACCGACTGGCTCGGTGGCTTATTCGGCACAGGTGTTGGTACGCAACACAACTTCACCTTGAGCGGCGGTAGCGAGAAAAACACCTTCCGTATGTCGCTTGGTTACAACTACGACGGATCAAACCTCAAATACGGCAAGAATAACAATAACCGTATCAATTTCCGTCTGAACGATACGTATACGTTCACAAAGGACATCAGTCTGACCTCGCAGATCGCCTTCAGTCGTCAGGAGCAGGTAGCTCCTACCGAGATAGCCTCTGCTCTGACGACCTCTATGCCTATGCCGGGTCTTCCGATGGCTGCATTGAACGGCAAACCGTACGCGTGGGGTACGTGGGGAAGTCCTGTAGCAAAGATCCAGGAAGGTGGCGACAACCGGCTGAGTGTAACGAACATCTCCCTTAACGAGACCTTCAATTACAAGATTACCGATTGGCTGGATATGAACGTGAACTTCGGTTACACCAACAACCAGGCGCAGCGCAATACCGCCTCGTACGCGATACAATATTATAATATAACAGGCGAGATTCCCACGCTGCTCAGTCCTACACAGGAGAAGAGTTACTACAATCAGACGCAGAGCCGTAAGGATTTCATCTCTGCCAGCGGTTACTTTGCCGCTCACAAGACATGGAACAATGCCCACACGACCAACCTGACGGTAGGTGCCCAATATGAATATGAACAATACGACTACTTTGGCGTACGCGCCGAGAATGTACAGCGCGGCATAGAGACGGTGAACGGCGCAGGCGATGTTACGATCTCGCAGTCGAGCAAGCACAAATACGCTATCGCCTCCGTGTTTGCTCGTGCGAACTATGACTACAAAGGACGTTACCTGCTTGAAGCGAACTACCGTTTGGACGGCTCGAGTAAGTTCCTACCTGAGAACCGTTGGAACAGCTTCGGCGGTGTGAGTCTTGGTTGGCGCATGAGCGAGGAGGAGTGGATGAAAACCGATTGGCTGAGTAACCTCAAACTTCGCTATAGTTATGCACAGGTAGGTAACCAGTCGGGTATCGGCTACTACGATGGTGTACAACTATATAATCTGGCATCGAACTCCGGTGCCTACATCGGCGACGATCTGCTTTCGTACATCGCTACTACCGGAACTTTCGCCAGTCGTGTACGTACGTGGGAGCGTATCATCAACTACAATGCTGCTATCGACTTCGGCTTTACCTTTGGCAAGCATAGCATCAACGGTACGATTGAGGCCTTCCATAAGCAGAACAATAACATGCTCATCAGTGTCAAGAAACCTGCTACATTGGGTGATGCAGCACCGAGTGCCAACGTAGGTAAGTTCCGCGACTTCGGTGTGGATGGAAACATCACCTACGAGGGTAAGACCGGTGATTGGAACTACGGCCTGGGTGCCACCATCACGTGGGCACGCAACGAACTGATGGAGTATGAGGGCACAAGTGTACGTACCAGCGGCTACACCAGCACGCAGGTCGGTTACGGATTGAACAGCCTATTCGGTATGCGCTACGGCGGAAAGATTCAGAATGAGGAACAACTGGAAGCTTACCTCGGCCTCTATTATCCCAATAACGGTATAGGCATGCCGAGCAACCTGCGTGTAGGAGATAACATGTTCTACGACGAGAACGGTGACGGCGTACTGGATGAGAATGACTATATCTATCTCGGATCGGATAACCCAGAGATCAGCTATTCGTTTAATGCACACGTAGGTTGGAAAGACATACTGACCCTCAGCGTAGTCTTCCAGGGCGCAGCTAACCGCTTCGTCTGCCGCTCAGCTTACGACATGAACAACTGGGTAGTCCCCTTCCGCGGTATATACATGAATAGTACTACCTCATCCATCGGACGCACTTGGAGTCCATCCAACCCCAATGCGTATTACACGCCTTACACGATGGATAATAACATCAATGTATATAACTATCAGGCATCCTCGCTTACAGCACAGGATGGCAGTTATGTCCGCCTCAAGGAAGTGTCGCTGCGATTCAGCCTCCCGCGTGCATGGATGGGCTCACAACAGGCAGTCAACGGATTCAGCATGTACGTGACCGGTGCTGACCTGTGGGAACACACGAAGATCTTGGACGGCTTTGACCCCGAGGCCAAACTGGCCAAGAGCGGTACCGCTTTCTATCCGTTCACACGTAACGTAACAGTAGGTTTTAGTTTAACATTCTAATATAGGAGGATGCACAAATGAAAAAGTATATATTTTCAATGATTACAATAGCAACCCTCCTGCTGACGGGTTGTATGGACTTTGAGCCGGAAGACAAGATGGGCGACAACCAGGTGTGGAACACGCAAGAGAACTTCCAACTCTTCGCCAATCAGTTCTACGGCTGGCTGCGTGACTTGCAGGCCAGTGGTTACCAAAACGGCTTGAGCGACGGTGTGCACTCCGATTTCCGTTCGGATCTGATCTGCACCGCCAATGAGAATGTGTATTCGATGGGTGCCTTCACCAAGCCGGCTACCGATTCTAACTACGGCACGTTGTACAAACGTATTTATTACACCAACCTGCTCATCCGCAATGCTGATGAGTTTGGCAAAGCCAAGGTGGGCAATCCGCTGGGCGAGGCATACTTTTTCCGCGCTTACCTGTACTTTGAACTGGTGCAGATCTACGGCGATGCCATCTTGCTCACCGAGCCGCTTGACCTCAATAGCCAGCAACTGACTGCTCCTCGTGACAGCCGTACCATTGTTATCGATCAGGTGTTGGCTGACCTGGACAGCGCTGCTGTCTATCTACCCGAACTGCCGCGTGAGGATGGTCGTCTGTGCAAAGATGCCGCCTACGCTATGGCGGGTCGCGTAGCCCTGTACGAAGGCACGTGGGAGAAGTACCACAAGGACGACATGTGGCAGACCGGTGATATCAACAGCACAACGAACAATGAGCGCGTGGCTACTTTGCTGCACAAGGCGATAACCAGTAACGAGAAGGTGATGAGCGGCGGGCACTACCAGCTCTTTAGCAACGCAATACTCGCAGAAACATCCTACCGATACATGTTCATTCTCGAGGATGGTGCACAGTGCAACCCCGCCAATGTGAATAAGGCGGCCAATAAGGAGTATATAATAAAGAAGCGTCACCGCAATGGCGATAAGTTAGCGCTGAACGTTACCCACGCCATGACGAATAACATCGTCTATTACACGCGCAAGTTCGCTAACATGCATCTCTGCCAGGATGGCCTGCCTATCGACAAGAGTCCGCTCTTCGCAGGCTATGCATCGCCTACCGATGAGTACAAGAACCGCGACAACCGCATGCTTATGAACATGCTGCCGCATGGTGAGAACTATTGGACCAACGACGGCAAGTGGCGCACCACATGGACGGATGCTGACATGGCAAACTCCTTGACCAATAGTGCTACATCCAACTCCGGCTACCACAACAAGAAATGGGGTGTGGAACGTCAGGTGGATGACAACTTTGAGTCGATGGATTGGCCTGTTCTCCGTTATGCGGAGGTACTGCTCAACTGGGCGGAAGCCAAGTATGAGTACGACGGACGCATCAACGACGGCGACCTCAACCGCTCGCTCAACCAGGTGCGCAAACGTTCCAACCCGAAGATGAAACCTCTCACCAACGAACTGGTCAGCGCCAACGGCCTTGACATGCGTGAGGAGATACGCCGCGAGCGTACCGTGGAGTTCATACTCGAGGGCATGCGCATTGACGACCTCAAGCGTTGGGCTACCGCCAAGACAGAAATGCCGATGGATCAGGAAGGAATACTCTATAACGCCTGGTTTGAAGCTAACTGGCCTACTTGCCCCTATACGACCGGAGCAAGCGGATGTATAGTACTCTATACCGGACGTCAGTGGGATGACAAGTATAATCTTTATCCCCTGCCTTCCGACCAACTGCAACTCAATCCAGCCATGGAGCAGAACCCGGGGTGGTAAAACCATTTACCGTTTAATCATTTACCATTTGGTCATTTAAAATTGAAGATCATGAAAACAAACAATATATTCCAAAGCGTGCTACTTGGTACGTTATACTTAGTCACTTTGTCTCTTGCATTGACTGCCTGTGAAGAGCCTTCTATCCTTCCCAACGTGGAGCCGGCTTACTGCCCGGCAAAGATAGAAATCGTTTTGCCCGAACGCGAGTCGAACCTGTTGTATGTCGATCCGGCTACGGGTGTGCTGACCTTGCCGCTCATCAAAGGTGAGAAGGTCGATGTGCAGTGGCATCTTGAACCGGATACGGTAACATTCTCCCAAGTCGTTTGGGCAAGTAGTAGCCCTGCTAACGTAAGCGTGACCGACGCAGGGCATGTCGAGGCAATCAGCGGTGCAGGTCTCGGATACAGCATTATCTCTGTTACTCCGCAAGGGATGTTCTCCGGCAGCGGCGTGAGCGCCTCGCTGCGCGTGAAAGTGAGCGACGAACTCAAACAAGCTTCCTCAATAGCCATCGTTAGCCTCAACGGTGAGAACAGCCTGTTCATAGGCGATACGCTCCAATTGGCAGCTTCAATACTGCCCGAGGATGCAACCTATCGCACCGTCACCTGGTCAAGCAACGATCCCGGGATTGCTACCGTCAATCAGCTCGGTGTGGTAACTGCCGTGAGCTCGCATAGCAAACTTAGCGAGACGGTTACCATCGTGGCTACGGCTGTGGATGGCAGCGGAGTGAACGCTACCTTTGAGGTACGCGTCAAGGATGTGGTTGATCCCGAATCCGTCACCCTGAGCGAAACGATGGACAAAGATCACTACGCTTGCTGGGTGGGCGACCAGACTGTGACAATCCCCTTCACCACCGTGCCTGAGGAAAGTACATGGTCAAAGATTAAATGGGAGTCCTCGGATTCGACCATTGCTATCGTAACGGACGGTGTCGTTTATCTGAACCAGAACGGCAACTTCGGCGAGTTCACTGTCACAGCTACGTGTCCGAACGGAGCCGGCGACCAGATACGCATGGTGATGCCCGCAGGACTCATCCGCGAACAGTTCCTGGACGAGAATAACCTCACATGGGGTATAGCCGCACAAGCCGGCAACGGCACGGAAACGTCGCAAGAGTGGCATGAGGGATACCTGACCTGTACAACGTACAAGCAGAACGACACGAAGCAGCGTGGTGACTTCCAAGCCAAAAGCAAAGTATGGCTCAACACAGCTAATTATCCGATCTTCGCTATTAAGATGGACTACGTGATTGATAAATATGATTTCATTACCGCTTGTGCCTTCAAGTTCGACTGCGTAGGTAAGGATAAGGACAGCGATACCAAGTACGCCGGCGAGTTAGGTGGCGGTGACAAGAAATGGTCCAAACGCTACAAGTGCTCCGACGGATCCAGCGTATTCATTTACGACCTGCGCGACAAGGCCTTCCCCACCGGTGGTGTGCTGCCGGCAACTACAGTAGCCGAGTTCACTACCTTCCAAATCAAGTACGCTGACATGGCTACCACTTCCGAACAACTCCAATACAACGTTTATTGGGTTCAGACCTTCAAGACGATGGATGAACTTGCTGCTCTGCTCGAATCTGAGGGAATTACATGGGAGGAATAATTGTTTAACTTGAAAAAACTACAGTTATGAACTATAATCGAATCTTAAGAAAAGTACATTACTATATGCCTCGTCGG
>CALZOG010000084.1 GCA_945827635.1 uncultured Bacteroidales bacterium | reverse complement strand
ACTTGCGACCTCCGGTCCCCCAGACCGTTGCGCTACCGGACTGCGCCACATCCCGCGATCGTAAACACCCTCCACCACGGATGCCGCTATGCGGCATAAAAACGTGTCGGGGCTTCCGCTCCTTCGAAAAACAACGTTGCACGTTCTTTTTCGAGGTTACGATGATCATTATGATCGCTGCTTTTTTACAAAAGCGAGTGCAAAGGTACTACATTTTTTTTATATATCCAAATTTTTTTAACAAAAAAAACCGCTTCGTGGCACAATAGTTGTATTTTGACAAGTCGAGAAACAATCAGAAGCGCAAATATGAGCAATCAGAGGCTCATTTGAGAATGAACAGGAGCATACTATATATGATTACGTGCGCGTGCATGCTGATGAGTTCGGTGTGTGCGGTGCGTGCACAGGAGGTGGAGAATGACACGCTCTATACCGCCATGCTTCACGAGGTGTACTGCTATGCGCCGATCAAGTTCAAGAACAAACAGCAGGAGCGGTTCTACTGGCGCACGGTGCGGGACGTGAAGAAAACGTTGCCTTACGCCAAGCGGATCAATCAGGCAATCATAGAGGCTGAAGATACGTTGGCGAAAATGACACCGAAGGAGAAACGTCGCTGGTGGCGCAAGCGCGAGCGCGAGTTGTTCAAGGAGTACGAGAAGGACTTCCGTAACATGACCGCCTCACAGGGACGAATGTTAATGCTTTTGTTAGACCGCGAGAGTGACCGCACGTCGTACGAACTGATACAAACGTTCAAGAGCAAGTTTGCCGCCGACTTTTGGCAGTTTGTAGCCAAGTTGTTCAAGAACGACCTGAAAGAAGCATACGACCCGAAGGAAAAAGACCGCATTGTGGAGCGTATCATAACGCTGGTAGAAGCGGATCAGTTATAAATACAAAAAGAGTGGCGGTTGCCACTCTTTTGTTTTGCAGAATTTGCAGGATTACCGCAATTGCAGTGCCGTATTCCGGCATTACTTACGGATGCCGAGTTCCTTGATCAGTGCACGATACTTCTCGATATCTTTCGCCTTCAGGTAGTCGAGCAAGCGGCGACGTTTACCAACGAGGTTGGTCAGTGCGCGCTCGGTGCCGAAGTCCTTGCGGTTGAGCTTGAGGTGCTCTGTGAGGTGGTTGATACGGAAGGTGAACAATGCGATCTGACCTTCGGTCGAACCGGTGTCCTGTGCGCTCTTGCCGAACTTGGCAAAGAGCTCTGCTTTTTTCTCAGATGTCAAATACATACGTATTTACTATTTGGTCATTTACCATTTACGATTTGGTTGGCAAATGACGGTTAAACAATCACAGCAATGCAGAATCGCTCGGGTTACAACATCGCTGCATTAATCATCGGCTCAATGCCGTGTGCGTTTTTCAAACGCGGGTGCAAAGGTACGTTTTTT
The DNA here is from genome assembly GCA_945827635.1 of uncultured Bacteroidales bacterium. Lineage (GTDB taxonomy): Bacteria > Bacteroidota > Bacteroidia > Bacteroidales > Paludibacteraceae > Colicola. The sequence continues at coordinate 7,272 of CALZOG010000084.1, read as the reverse complement.
TTTACATATCTGCAAATATCTTTTATCACCATTGGAACAAATTGTGCACTTTTACACCATTTTGTCAACACAACTTACTATTTTGCCTGTTTGCTATCGTTTGCGCGACGTTTTCCCTGTTTGTTGTGTGTTCACTGTGTTGTGGACCACTCATGATTGCGGTTAGCGGCGTGCTATGGCTCCCCAGAGCGAGTCTCGGACATTCGGATTGAGCGATTCGAGTTGGCTGACGAGCTCTTTGATCTGCGTTCGCGCCGAGGCGTGCTCGTACGGGCAGGGCTGCTTCTGGCGGACGTAACCGCTAAGCGCGGCGTAACGACTCAGGTCTTTCTCCTCAATCAGGCAGAGCGGACGAATGAGTTGCAGCGGCATCTTATCCATCTGCAGTTTGGGGTAGATGGTCGAGAACTTGCCGTCGAAGATCAGGTTCATCAGTAGCGTCTCGACTATATCGTCCTTGTGGTGCCCGAAAGCGATCTTGTTGCAGCCGAGCTCCTGCGCGGTGTCGAACAGGGTTTTGCGCCTGTACCAGGAGCAGAGGAAGCAGGGGTTAGACCGCTTCGCTGACAGATCGCTGGCGCTGACAGAAGATAGACCGCTGGCGCTGATAGAAGACAGACCGCTATCGCTGACAGAAGACAGACCACTGGCGCTGATAGACGTGTCGCGGACAAGGAGTGGGACGCGGAACGCGTCGCAGAACGACTGCAGGTAATTCAGGTCGGATAGGTACGCGCGTTCCTCAACACGCACGTGTATGGCGGTGACCTTGAACCGCGGAACGAAGATCTGTGCGCGCTTGCCGAGGAGCTCGACCAGCGCCAGCGAGTCCTTGCCACCACTGAGGGCGATGAGTATGTGATCGCCTTCCTCGATGAGCGAATAGTCGGCACACGCCTTGTGAAACCGCTTGGTCAGGCGGTTCTGCAGACGAGAAAACTCTATTTGTTCAGGCGTACGCATGGCTTGGTAAACAAAAAGAGCCGCTTGTTAGCGGCTCCTGGTTGCGGAGGGCGGGATCGAACCACCGACCTTCAGGTTATGAGCCTGACGAGCTACCACTGCTCTACTCCGCGATACAACTTAATTAGAAAAGCGACCTACAGGGCAATCTTTCCATAATCACGACTTCTTGCAAGACGCCTTCTGATTGTCGCTAATTCTCTTAAGCGAGTGCAAAGGTACAACAAATTTTTCAAATATGCAAATTTTTTTACACTTTTTTTTAAAAAAATGTGATTTTTCTTGCATTTATCAAAATAAATTTGTAAATTTGTACGCTTTTTTGCGCGTAAAGTGCCAAAAGTGCCGATTGCGGTCAGCAGAAAATTAAAACAAAACTAAAAATAATTATGCAAAACAAAGGAATTGTAAGAACCCTTGCAGTGTTGCTGTTCTTGGTTTGCGCTTTCTATCTCTCGTTCTCGATTGTAGTCAATCACTACGAGAAAAAAGCCAGCGAGTACGCTGCAGGTGACCAGACAAAAGAGCTCCTGTATCTGGACTCTATTGCCCCGAAGAAAGTGTGGTTCGGCTACACGCTGAAAGAGTGCCGTGAGAAAGAGATCAATCTTGGTCTTGACCTCAAGGGCGGTATGAACGTAACAATGGAAGTTAGTGTGCCCGATATTCTGCGCGCACTGAGCGGTTACAACACGAGCGAGAACTTCAATCGTGCCATGGCTCTGGCTCAGGAGAAGCAGAAATCCAGCGGCGACGACTTCGTAACATTGTTCCTGGCATCGTTCCGCGAGATTGATCCTAACGCCAAGTTGGCATCGATCTTCGCTACGTTCGAACTCAAGGATAAGGTTACTACCAGTTCGACCAACGAAGAGGTGGAGCGCGTGATCCGCGAGGAGGTAGAGGGCGCTATCAACAACTCGTTTATGGTGCTTCGTACGCGTATCGACCGTTTCGGCGTTGTACAACCGAACATCCAGAAGCTGGCTCAGAGCGGCCGTATCCTCATCGAGCTTCCGGGTATCAAAGAGCCTGAGCGTGTACGTAAGCTCCTCCAGGGCTCTGCTAACCTCGAGTTCTGGGAGACCTACGACTTTGCCGAACTGCTGCCGCAGATTGCACAGATCGACCGTGAGATGGGCGCCGCCAACCTTGCTACCGAAGAGGCTGAGGGGGCAAAAGTAGAGGAAGAGACCAAGGCTGAAGTGGCTGCCGATGCGACCGTTGACGAACTGACGCAGGCTATCGCCGCCAACGACAGTGCCGCCGAGGCGCAGAAAGAGCAGGCTGAGGCTGTAGAGAACTACAAGAAAGCTCACCCGCTGTTCTTCATTCTCAACCCGTCGGTTAACCAGGCCGGTCAGGCTTATCGCGGACCTGTGGTAGGTACGGTTCATTATACCGATACCGCACGTGTGATGGCCGCTCTGACCTCACAACAAGCCAAGCAGATCCTGCCGCGTGAGCTGCGTTTCCGCTGGACAGTAAAGGCTATCGATGAGGCTAACTCGCTCTATCAGCTTGTAGCCCTGAAAGCACAGCGTGACGGCCGTCCGTCGCTCGAGGGTGACGTGATCACCGACGCACGTGCCGACTTCTCGCAAGTGAGCGCTTACGCCAACGTATCGATGTCGATGAACGCCGAAGGCGCCAAGGCTTGGCAGCGTATCACCAAAGAGAACATCGGCAAGTCGGTTGCCATCGTGTTGGACGGATTCGTATATTCGTTCCCGACCGTACAGAACGAGATTGCCGGCGGTAACTCGCAGATCACCGGAAACTTCACCGTTGAGGAAGCCAAGGACTTGGCTAACACCCTGAAGTCCGGTAAAATGCCGGCTCCGGCACGTATCATCCAGGAGGACGTAGTTGGTCCGAGTCTGGGTAAGGAAGCTATCCGCAGCGGTCTGTGGTCGTTTGCGCTGGGCTTCGTGCTGATCCTGTTGTACATGATCTTCTACTACGGATTGATTCCGGGTCTGATAGCAGACTTTGCATTGCTGAGCAACGTGTTCCTGCTGGTAGGTATATTGTCGTCATTCTCGGCTGTACTGACATTGCCGGGCATCGCAGGTATCGTGCTGACAATGGGTACTGCCGTCGATGCCAATGTGCTTATCTACGAGCGTATCCGCGAGGAGTTGCGTGCAGGCAAGAACATGCGCAAGGCTATTGAGGACGGTTTCAAGGGCGCTATCTCCGCAATTGTGGACGCCAACGTAACCTCGTTGTTGACAGGTATCATTCTGGCTGTGTTCGGTACAGGTCCTATCAAAGGCTTCGCCGTAACGTATATCATCGGTATCATATCGTCGTTCCTGACAGCAGTGTTCATCACACGTCTGTTGCTCGAGGATTATGCCAAGCGTGAGGATGCTAAGGAACTGCCGTTCACCTCGCAGATCGCCAAGAACTGGTTCCAGAACATGCACTTCGACTTCGTTGGTGCACGCAAGTGGGCTTATCCGCTGGCAGGCTGTCTGGTACTGTTCGCTGCTCTGGGTCTGGAGCCGCATATCTTCGGCAAGCTGAACCTGGGTATCGACTTCTCCGGTGGACGTAACTATGTCGTTCGCTTCGACCAGCCGATCAATACGCAGGACGTTCAGGAGTCGCTGCTCGCGATCTTCACCGAGAAGAACACCGAGGGCGAGAACCTGACCGTACGCGTGATCACTTTCGGTGAGTCCAACGACCAGGTACGTATCTCCACGAACTTCCGCATCCATGACAACTCTGAGTCGCTGGACGATGAGATAGAAATGCTCGTATATGAGGGCACTAAGAAGTTCTTTGCTTCGCCTATCACGTTCGCCGAGTTCCAATCGACACAGGTGAACGAGAACGTAGGTATCATGCAATCGCAGAAGGTAGGTCCGGCTATCGCCGACGATATCACTACTTCGGCTGTATGGGCAGTTATCGCTGCACTGATTGTGATCTTCCTGTACATCCTGGTACGTTTCCGCAACTTTGCTTACTCGGTAGGCGCTCTGGTTGCGTTGTTCCACGATACAGTGATCATCCTCGGTCTGTATGCTATCCTGTGGAAGATTATGCCGTTCTCCATGGAGATCGACCAGGCGTTCATCGCCGCTATCCTGACCGTTATCGGTTACTCGATCAACGACACCGTGGTTATCTTCGACCGTGTGCGTGAGTACAATGGTCTGTATTCGAAGCGTGAGCGCGAGCGTAACATCAACGATGCTTTGAACGCCACCCTGTCGCGTACGTTCTCGACCTCCATGTCAACGTTCATCGTCTTGCTGGCCATCTTCGTATTCGGTGGTGAGAGCATCCGCGGCTTCGTATTCGCATTGCTGATGGGTGTGGTATTCGGTACGTTCTCGTCGTTGTTCGTAGCTTCGCCTATCGCCTACGATATCCAGCGTGCTATCGCCAACCGCAAGGCTAAAACTGCCAAATAAGTTGCAGCGTTGAGCAGACAACAAAAGGTGCACCGCAATGGTGCACCTTTTGTTTGTTTGAGGGGCTGAATGTTTGTTTGAGGTGAGATCTGTTTAGATAGACAGAACCTGCATGGCAGCCCACTTGTCGGCCTTAACATCCTTCTTCTCGCGGATGGCTTTGCTCAGCGGGACATAGACGATCTCGTCGTTCTTTATACCGATCATGATACTACGTTGCTCTTCCAGCAGTGCCTGCACCGCCGCCATGCCCATACGTGAAGCGATGATTCGGTCGTATGCCGTCGGACTACCGCCACGCTGCAGGTGACCGAGGATAGTCACGCGCGTGTTGTACTCGGGGTGATCCTCCTCCAGCACTTTGGCTACAGCCTGTGCACCGCCCTCGATAGCATGCTCCTGAACAAGTACGATACTGGAGTTCTTGCTCTTGCGGCGTCCATGACCGATAGCTGCTTCCAACTGTTCATGCACTGTGGCACGCTCGGGGATGATAGCCGCCTCTGCGCCCGAGGCGATAGCCGCACTCAGCGTCAGGAAGCCTGCGTCACGACCCATAACCTCTACCAGGAACACACGCTCATGACTCGTAGCCGTGTCGCGCAGTTTGTCCACACAATCCATGATCGTGTTCAGACTGGTGTCATAACCGATGGTTGAGTCCGTACCCCACAGGTCGTTGTCGATCGTGCCCGGCAGACCGATCACGGGTACATTATATTCTTGCGCGAGCAGGCGCGCGCCTGTGAACGTTCCGTCACCGCCAATCACTACCAGCGCGTCGATCTGCTCTTTCTGCAAGGTTTCGAAGGCTTTTTTGCGTCCTTCGGGAGTCTTGAACTCCATGCACCGTGCGGACTTCAGGATCGTTCCGCCGCGCTGGATGATACCCGACACGTCTTGCGAGGTCAACTCCCTGACTTCATCGTCAATTAGTCCCTGGTATCCGCGATATATACCTTTGGCTTTGATGCCTTGTGCGATGCACGAACGTACGACCGCACGAATGGCGGCATTCATTCCGGGTGAGTCACCTCCCGAGGTGAGTACACCTACTGTGTTAATCTTGTACTCCATGTTAATTAAGTTTAGTGTTTAGAAGCCTCCCCCCGGTCCCTCCCTAAAAGGAGGGGAGTAAGGGGTGAGTGTTTAGTGTTTTACCTTTCAATTTTCAACTTATCCCTTACTTGCTCCATCAGCCATAGCGGGGTAGAGGTTGCTCCGCATATTCCCACACGTTCTGCCGCATGGCATTGGGCTATCAGTTCGTCCGTCATGTCTTGCTGTCCCGTGATAAAGAAGCAATGCTCGTTTGCCTGCTTGCAGTGGTTGAACAGCACAGCGGCATTCGAACTCTTCGTGCCGCCTACAAACAGCACCATATCCTGCTCTCTTGCGAAAGCCTTGAGTTGCTCTACGCGGTTCGCCACCGACCGGCAGATGGTATCGTAATATTTGAAATAAGAATTTTGAAATCCTAAATCCGAAATTTTTCCCTTGATATGCTCCACCAGTTGGTTGAACTCATCCAGGCTCTTTGTTGTTTGCGAGAACAGGTAAATAGGCCGGTTATAATCCAGTTGTTCGGCATCCGACAGGTGCTCGATGATCACTGCGGTGTTGTTCGTCTGCCCTTGTAGGCCGATAACCTCGGCGTGTCCGCGTTTGCCGAAGATAGCAATCTGCGGCTGCGGGTTGTCGTGTTTGTGGGCATTGTAAGTCTCAGCTATCCGTTGCTGCAGACGTTTGACCACCGGACACGTACCATCGATGATCGTGTTGCCGTTCTGCTGTGCTATCCAGTAGGTGCTGGGCGGCTCGCCGTGTGCGCGCAGTAGCACGCGTGCGTTATGGATGGTTCGCAGGTCGTCATAATCAATCGTTTCCAGCCCCAACTGCTCCAGCCGCTGCACCTCCTGACCGTTGTGCACTATATCACCCAGGCAGTAGAGTTGCCCCGTCTGTTGCAACTCGTTCTCTGCGCGACGAATGGCACCTGTCACTCCCGCGCAGAATCCGCTGTGGCTGTCAATTGTTACTTGCATGCTTCGTTAAAGATGCGATAGATATGCTGTATTTGTTCTTCGCGTGTCATGTTGGAGTTATCCACCACCACTGCATCTGCGGCTTGCTTGAGCGGTGACTCGGCGCGGTGGGTGTCGCGGTAGTCGCGGTCGTTGACATCGGCAAGAACATCCGCCATTACGGGTTGTTCGCCTTTCTCTATCAGTTCTTTGTACCGCCGTTCGGCACGTACCTCGGGCGAGGCGGTGAGGAAGAGTTTGAGTTCTGCCTTAGGAAAGACCACCGTACCTATGTCGCGTCCATCCATCACTATGCCACCGTTCTTGCCCATCTGTTGCTGCTGTGCTACCAGGAACCTGCGTACCTCGGGAATAACGGCAATCTGCGAAGCCATGTTGCCGACCTCAAGGGTACGGATCTGCTTTTCCACATCCTCGCCGTTAAGCGTCACGTGCTGTAAGCCGTCAGGCTGGATAGCAAAATCGATATGCACCTGTGGCAGCAATGCAATGATTTCAGGCTGCTGGTTGCTGATGTCTGATATCTTGTTTCTGATTGCATACAATGCCACGGCGCGGTACATGGCACCGGTGTCGATATATCGGTAACCGGCATATTGCGCCAGTTGCTTGGCAATGGTGGACTTGCCACACGATGAATAGCCGTCAATGGCTACAATGATTTGTTTCATATCTTTGTTATTAGACCGTTCACTGCGTTCACTGACAGACCGCTCGCTTTGCTCGCTGACAGATCGTTCGCTTCACTCGCTGACAGATCGTTCGCTTCACTCACTGACAGACCGTTCGTTTCACTCACTGACAGACCGCTCGCTTTGCTCGCTGACAGACCG
>CALZOG010000083.1 GCA_945827635.1 uncultured Bacteroidales bacterium | reverse complement strand
ACTGGAAGGAGGTTTGGCGGTATCGGGATATGTACGTGCTGTTTGTTCAACGTGCTTTCCGCACGGCGTACAAGCAAACGATACTCGGTCCGCTGTGGTTCTTGATTACTCCTGTTCTGTCTGTCATCGTGTATGTGGCGGTTTTTGGCGGCGTAGCGCATATATCCACCGACGGCGCGCCTCCAATCTTGTTCTATTTGTTGGGCATATCTGTGTGGGGATACTTTGCAGCCTGTCTGACCGGAACGAGTAACTCGTTTGTAGAGAATGCGGCAATCTTTGGAAAAGTGTATTTCCCGCGAATCATCATGCCCCTGGTGGCTGTGTCGGTACAGCTCCTGTACTTCTGCATACAACTGCTGATTTTCATCGCGGCATATTGTTACTATCTGGCTATCGGCACGGACCTGACTATCCATTGGCAGATTGTCCTGTTCCCCTTGCTGATGGTCTTGCTGGCATTCATGGCGGTTGGAGTAGGTATGGTCGTATCGTCGATGACCACCAAGTACCGTGACCTGCAGATCATATTTGCCAAGGTGATTACCCTGTGGGTATATATCACGCCGGTAATCTACCCCCTGTCGATGGTTACTAACGAGAAACTGCATTTCGCCATGTCGCTTAATCCCGTCACGCCTGTCATGGAGGCGGTCAAGTATAGCCTGCTCGGAGTAGGGCAGTTCTCGTGGATGTGGCTGATATATAGCGTGGTGTTCACTATCGTGATTGATATCGTCGGACTCGCGCTATTCAACAAGGTTCAAAAATCATTTATGGATACTGTATAATGAGCAATTTTAACGATACATATTGGACTACCGTTATTGATGCCAAGAGCACAGGTAGCGGATTAGGACTCAAAGAACTCTGGAAAAAGAAGTACCTCGTTTGGCTGTTTGTCAAGCGCGATATAATCGTTCAGTTCAAGCAAACGATATTCGGTATGGCGTGGTACTTCATCTCGCCGCTGTTCTCCGTCTTCATGTACATGATCGTGTTCGGCAGAATAGCCGGTATTCCCACGGATGATATACCGCAACCGGTATTCTACATGTCGGGCGTATGTTTGTGGGAGTATTTTTCCACATGCCTGACGGATGCAGCAGGCTCGTTTTCCAAGAATGCCGGCCTGTTCGGCAAGGTCTATTTCCCGAGACTGGTATCGCCTTTGTCCGTCGTTCTGTCCAAACTCTTCCGTTTCAGCATACAACTGCTGATGTTCGTGATTATCTACCTGTTCTTTGTGTTTGCCAAAGGCGTACACCTCTGCCCGAACTGGTATTTGCTCCTTTTCCCGGTTATCGTGCTGATGTTGGCTGGTATAGCGTTGGGGTTGGGACTGATAGTGTCCAGCCTGACCACCAAGTACAAGGACCTCACGAACTTCATCCCCGTGCTCGTCTCGCTGTGGATGTATGCTACACCTATCGTGTACCCCTTGAGTTATGTTACCAATCCTACTTTGCACAAACTCATGGTTCTCAATCCCGTTACCGCTCCTATCGAGGCGTTCAAGTACGGCGCTTATGGTGCCGGCTCGTTCTCATGGGATGCGTTCGGGTATAGTTTTGCTTTCATGATTGTTGTGCTGCTTATAGGCTGCTGGATGTACGAACGCAAACAAAAACAGTTTATCGACACTATCTGATTTATGCTCAAAACCATCATCATATCAGCCGCTATCCTCGGCGTGGGAATACTCGGAATGTGCGCGCGAATTATCCTTAAGAAGAACGGCACCTTCCATTCGCAGGATGTAGGACAGAGCAAGGCTATGCATGACCGGGGCGTGGGATGTACTCGCTCGCAGGACCGGCAGGCACAACGAGGTAATCCCCTGCGCCTGAACGTGAATGACCTGTAAACTCGACATCTCGACATCACGTCATCCCGAAAAAACGAAAATAATTAAAATCTAAAACAATGAATAAAATTCAAATCTCTATCAACACTATTTTGGTCGCAGCTATTGTGGCCCTGTTTGTAATCGTTCTGAAGAAGCCGGCTGTGCCGGAGCAGGCTGCTGCTCCTCAACCTGTTGAGGGTGCTATGCCGGTAGCGTTCATCAATCTCGACTCTATCTTGCAAGGGTACACCTTTGCTCTCGAGGCACAGGACAAACTCATGACACGTCAGGAGAATGCACGCATGGAACTCAACCAGAAAGCACGTACCCTCCAGAACGAGATGGTGGATTTCCAACGCAAGTTGGAGAACAACGCCTTCCTCAGCCGCGAACGTGCAGAGAGCGAACAACAACGCATCGTGAAGAAGCAACAGGACTTGGAGAACCGCGAGGCACAACTCACCCAGGAGATCTTGCAGGAGAACCAGCAACTCCAGGCGCAACTGGCAGATACGATCCTCAGTTATCTCAAGCAGATGAATGCCGAAGGACGCTACCAGATGATCTTCTCCAACAACGCCAAGGACAATATCCTGCTCGCTACCGATGGATACGACATCACAGCCGAGGTTGTGGCTGCGCTTAACGCACGATATACACCCGCTAAGAAGTAATACAACTCTATGCCATAACTGATCATGCGTTATCGTTATCTGCTTGGTGTATTGCTGCTTACGACGTCTGTTGCCCATGCACAGGTCGCCCCGCAGGCTTTGGAATATACCGAGGTGTATGACTTTATCGACGAATTGGCTACCGACGGCGTGATCGAACTCACGGAGGCTATCCGACCGTATAACCGAAGCCAGATTGCAGCCATGTTGAGCATGGCGCAGGCGAAGGACAGTCTCCTATCACGGCGACAGAAGGACGATTTGCAGTTCTACCTGCAGGACTATGCCCTCGAGTTGGATACCTTACCTGTGTATCACAGTTACGGACATCGCCATGTCACACAATGGATCACGCCTGTTTCCAACCTCTCGCTTGCCGACCCGTCCTTGCACATCCTTACCAAGAACAAGATGTTCAAGTTGCGAATCCGGCCTATACTCGGTATGGACCTGTATATGTCCAAGAAGGGCGCTATTACCAAACGCTGGTATGGCGCTGAGATTCAGATGGATATAGCCCACCACCTGAGTATATGGGGCTCGTTGCGTGACAATAGTTGGAACGGATCTATGTTGTCTAAAACGTATTTCCCAACATCTTCCGACAGGTTGTACGGAGCACGGCTCACCCAGCCGGGATTCCTCAACAGCCTGCCAGGCGTGCAGTACAAAGAGGCGAACTACGGAGGCGACTTTTCCGACTCGCGAGGAGGTATAGCCTTATATACCTGGTGGGGACGAATAGCCGTGGAACGCGAACGATTGCAATGGGGGGATGCACAACTAAGTTCAACCATCCTCTCGGCACATAATCCTGCCGTACCGATGGTTACCCTGCAACTGACGCCTTGTTCATGGTTTCAGTTTGATTATTTCCATGCTTGGCTCGTGAGCAACGTGGCGGATTCAACGTATTATTACAACGAGAATTATGCCGAAGGTGAGACGCGCACCCATTACCGTCCGATGAACAAGTTCATGGCGGCTAACATGTTCACGTTCAAGCCCATCAAGTATATCCATTTCTCCATCGGTAACTCCATCGTCTATGCCGAACGTAACGTGCAGGCGGCATACTTCATTCCGATAGCGTTCTACAAGTCGCTTGACCACCTGCTCACCAAAGGTCTTGGTTCGGAGAACCAGAACTCTCAGGTCTTTGCCTCTATCACTATCCGCCCGACCGACCACCTGCGCCTGTACGGTACATTCTATGTGGACGAGTTCAAACTCGCCCGACTCAAACCGTCCAACAAGGAGAACAATCCGTTGGCCTACGTTCTCGGCTTCCAATGGAGCGGATGGCCTGTCAACGGATTGAGTCTCAAGGGTGAGTTCATGCGCTCGTATATTGCTACGTACACGCACTCCATCAAGGTGCTCGACTTCACGTCCAACACCTACAACATGGGACATTACATGGGCGATAACGCACAATCCATCTTCCTCCAACTGTCCTATCGACCGACACGCAGTCTGCGTCTAACCCTCGATTATACCCAGGATACCAAGTACCGCAAGTATGACTATGTACGCAAGTATATTGCCGGCACGCGCGTACCTAATCCTATTATCGCACAAAAACCCTTTAGCGAGAAGATCTGGCGTAACGACGAACTGAAGTTCCGAGCCATATATGAGGTGTTCAACAATTGTTATGCACACGTTGATCTCATTTACAATAACGCCCGCGCGTTCACGCCTACATCAGCACGAATAGAGGGCGAAGACCGTGGCTGGAATGCCGACTATACCAGTCGTAACCTCGCAGGCGAAGAACTCAAGACATATTACCTCAACAAGTTCACACCGGCATTCATGCAGGGAAAGAACTTCACGGCTGTCATGGGACTGAGCTTTGGATTCTAAAAAACTGAATACTGAATACTGAATACTGAATACTGAATTCTGAATCATGAAATAATGACCAATCTTGTACAACGTACCATCTCCGGCGCAGCATATGTGGCAGTCGTCGTGGCGGCTATACTCGTCCATCCGCTTGCGTTTGCAGCCATCTTTGCGGTAGTCAGCACCTTGGCGGTTAGGGAGTTCCATTGCATAACGGGCGATCCCGCATACACACGTGTCTTTGGCATGCTGCTCAACCTGCTGCTGTTTGCAGGCGTGGGGGTGTGGCAGTTCTGCGACTCCCTGCTTGCTACCAACTATATCTTCGAGGCGAGCCTCTCGCAGGCGTTTGCCCTGGCGTACATCGTGCTGCTTATGGTAGCGTTGGTGTGCGAGTTGGCGCATCATCAGTCCGCACAACCGGCTGCACATTGGGGCAACATGCTTAGCGGACAAGTGATGATCGCTCTGCCGTTTGCCACGATGTTGATCGTGCTGGCTTATAGCAAGTGGCTGCTCCTGGCGTTGTTTGTGCTGCTCTGGACCAACGATACCGGAGCGTATTGTGTTGGTTCGCTTACCGCCAAATGTCCGTCCGGCAACCATAAGATGTCACCCCATGTCAGCCCGAAGAAGAGTTGGGAAGGACTGTTCGGTGGAGCAGCATTTGTCCTGCTTGCAGCATGGCTGCTCACACGTTGCGGTTGGTTTGATGTTATCGACAGTTGGCAGTACAACCTCCAACCACATGCCAAGTTTGTGGTGGCTATGCTGTTCGGACTGCTCGCTACCGTGGCAGGTACGTTAGGCGATCTGATGGAGAGCCTGCTCAAGCGATCATACGGCATCAAGGATTCCGGACGATTCCTGCCCGGACACGGGGGCGTGCTCGACCGCTTCGACAGCCTCCTACTTGCCACACCCGTTCTCGCTATCTTCCTCACTCTCGTCAGAATGTTCATCTAAGGTGTAATGCATAAATTTGAAACTTGAAATCATAAATCCTAAATTATAAATATGTTAGAATCTTCCATCATCGACGATCAAGAACGCGAGTTGCTTGATTATATTATCCGAACCGTTCCGGCTGAGGACCTCTACGGACTGACCGAAGATGATATCCTCTATGTTCTGGATGTCATGGACGACTACCTGATCATGAAGGGCTTGGCTACCGAGGACGAGGAGAATGGCGATATCGAGTATAACGAGGGCTATGTGGACGAAACAGAGCAACTCCAATACGTGCTCGAGCAGGCAAAAGCCGACAACTGCCCCGTCACATCCGTACAGGTGCAGCTCATTCAGGATGCAGAGTACCAGTATGGGGTAGAGAACGGATTCTATACCGAAGAAGAAGCATAACACCTGACCGATGAAGCATGTCGGGCTCCACATATTGGGTAAGTTACCTTTGCGGGTGCATCATTTTTTGGCTGATTGGCTGATATACCCGCTTGTCTATTATGGGGTGCGCTACAGGCGCAAACTCGTGGACAAGAACCTCAGGAATGCCTTCCCCGATTGGTCGCAACAGCAACGTGACGAACTGCGCAAACGCTTCTACCATAGCTTTGCCGACCTGATTGTTGAGACGATATACGGATACTCCATCTCCGATGCCGAGATACGCGAGCGCATCACCTACGAGCACGAAGACATCCTCGCTCAAGCATGCCTCGAACATGGCGGAGCAATCACCATGCTCGCACACATCGGTACATGGGAGTGGGTGGCGGATTTCGGACGAAGATATGCTACTCAAGGCGTGGTTGAGTGTAATGTCTATCGACGACTGAAAAACCGATATTTCAATCAGTTAATGCTCGATATACGCGCACAACGAGGAGGCGAATGTATTGAGAAAGATGTGCTGCTCAGGCGAATGATACAACTCCGTAACAGCAAGGTCAACGCCATGTATGGCATGCTGGCAGACCAGAAACCATCGCCACGGAACGCACATGTATGGACCACGTTCCTCAATCAGGATACAGCTTTCCTCAATGGTAGCGAGGTGCTGGGCAAGAAGTTCGGATTCCCGTGTTTCTATGCGTATATCACCAGCCCGAAAAGAGGGTTTTACCACATAAAACTCATCCCATTGCAGTCCGAACATATTACCGAGGAATATGCACGCCTGCTCGAGCAGAACATTCTCGACCAGCCGCACCTATGGCTCTGGACGCACAACCGTTGGAAGTTCCAACGCCCAAATAATCAAATCGTAAATCCCCAATGCTCTGTAGTGTAGTCATACTCAATTGGAACGGCGCAGATATGATGCGTCGCTTCCTACCGTCTGTGCTCGAGCATACGACGCTACCGGACACCGAGGTCGTTGTCGTCGATAACGGTTCGACCGACGATTCCGTTCCGTACCTGCAGGGCTTGCTCGCCTCGACAGAAGCCAAGGCGGCACACCTACGCATCATCGCTTACGATCACAACTACGGCTTTGCGTCCGGATACAACCGAGCTATGGCCGACATCGATAGCGAGATGGTCGTGCTGCTCAACTCCGATGTGATGGTTACGCATGACTGGCTCCAACCTGTGCTGACATATATGCAGCAACATCCGAATGTCGCGGCGGCTCAACCTAAGATATTGGCATACAACTCCTTAATCGCTCATCAGAATGATCCCGCACAACCCGTCACCTTCGAGCACGCAGGAGCTGCAGGAGGATTCATCGACCGGCTCGGATACCCCTTCTGCCGAGGCAGAATGATGAGTTTTGTCGCACCCGACAACCGACAATACGATACCGTCGCACGTACGTTCTGGGTCAGCGGAGCAGCGTTCTTTATACGAACGAAACTCTACAACGAACTGGGCGGACTCGACGATAAGTTCTTTGCCCACATGGAGGAGATCGACCTCTGCTGGCGACTGAACATGCGAGGTTACGAGTTGGCATGCGTGCCGCAGAGTGCCGTCTATCACCTCGGTGGAGGAGCACTGGCCTATGACAATCCACGCAAGACCTACCTCAATTTCCGTAACAATCTGCTCATGATCTACAAGAATCTTCCGCAACCATGGTTCCGTAGAGTCATGTTCGGACGGTTTATATTGGATTATGTGGCTGCTTTTAAGGCACTTATCACACTCAAACCACGACATTTTGCAGCAATTATCCGCGCGAGAATCGATTATTTGCGTATGAAACGGGATTTTACCCAATCCAGACTAACCAATCTCAATCTCGCCAAGCAACTTTATCCCTCCACCATCGCACAACGATCAATCATCTTCGATTTTTATCTCAGACGGATGAAGGAGTAGAGGAGTACCGATTTTCGGTCTCCTCTCATTTTTTTACGCTCCGCTTACGCTTGTCCGATTTCCGTTCAATCATTCTGGAGCTTTCACAGTTCAACAATTTTTCTCATTTTCAGGTGGGGTAGTTTGCACCCCAATTTTTGTGTGCGCCAAGCGAGTACCGTATGTTCGAAAGTCACATCTGTGATGTATTGACTTGTGAATTTCACAACTGTGAGCACGCCATTATTCACACCTGCATACCGTTTTGACTTGTGAATGCACCACAACACAAAACCACCTACACAATCGTGAATCTACCATCCAAAATGTTCCACGCATACATGGTAGCACATACGTAAAATGCAGTAAATCAATCGAACATGAGAATACTTAAAGTGCGAATTTATGCGTGATCATAGTTTGGCTGCCGGTCATTTTGCTGTGATTGGGCATGTAATGCTCGTGTTTTGTTAGGTACTCATATTATGCACGTTACACGATTTACTTAATCTAAATTGTGCTTTATGTATTTCCTTGATTCTTTGATTGTTGTCCGATCTGGCTATAGATGTGAATTTGCATTCCGATATTTTGATATGTGAATATTGAATACTGAAAAATTTTCTTTCCAAATGTTTGCAAATGTGAAAAAGTTTTCGTATCTTTGCATTGTTTTTCGGTGAGACTTTTTCCCGAAATTCGTCTAAAAATTGTCCAACTTTAGCGAGAATTGAATGAAATGAACGAACGTGAACGATTGGCGAAAATAATCGAATCTGAGAAACTCACGGCAAAACAGTTTGCTGAGATGCTCGGAGTGTCGGCAGGTACGATATCGAATATCCTGAGCGAACGCAACAAACCCAGCGTAGATATCTACGTGCGTATTCTGAATTGTTTCCGTACTATCAGCCCCGATTGGCTGATGTTAGGTACGGGCAGTATGTATCGCCCTAACGGAGGCGTCACGCAAGCCGAACTCTTTGGCGACATGCGTCCCGAACTGCCGTCTGACACCCACGCTTATGCCGACAGGACTGCCGTTTCTACGCCTGCGCAGCCTCTTACCGACAAACCTGCGCGTCCTGCACCCGTCTCAGCACCCAAGCAGATCGCACGTATCATCATCTATTATACCGACGGCACCTACGAGGAACGCTAATCCTCGGTTTGCGCCAATTTCAGCTTGCTCCTATTTGTTTTAACCCGAACAGATGTATAAACTTTTTACCAAGGTTTGTATCAGTTTGGAAGAGTTAACACAGAGTTTATAAAACTGAAGAAATAAATCACAAAAATTCACTTCAAAACTCCTAATCTCCGATAAATAGGGCGATGGAGCGGAATCGGGGCAAAACGGGGCATCATGAGTGCCCCGTAA
>CALZOG010000082.1 GCA_945827635.1 uncultured Bacteroidales bacterium | reverse complement strand
GATTTGATATTTTTTAATCGGTCAAGATTGGCCGATAGATTATTATTTATGGTTAACGTCTCGGAGAGGGACGATATTATTTTGTATTGTTCAACTCGTTTTCGATTTCTTCAATACTCGGCATGGTTCCCTCTATTTGAGTCGGATAGAGTTTCTGTAACTCATATTCAGAAATACCGAGCGGCTGATTAGTTGCCTCTAACGCATATTGCGCAAAGATATTATCTTTTGTTTTACAAATCAACAGACCGATTGTTTTGTTGTCGGACTCCGTTTTCAAAATATGATCTACAGCGACTACATATGCTCCCAATTGACCGATATGGGCAGCTTCGAAATCGGATGTTTTCACTTCCACAACGACATAGCAATGCAGCCGTGTATTGTAGAAAAGCATATCCAGGAACTGTTCCGTTTCACCTATTTGCAGCCGCACTTCTCTTCCCATATATGCAAAACCGGTTCCTAATTCTATCAAAAACTTCTCGATATTGGCGATTAACGCATCTTTGAGTTTACGCTCATTAAAAGGTTCACGAAGTCCCGTAAAAGTAAAACTATATGGATCGCGTGTAATGTCTCTCGCTAAATCGCTCTGCTCATCCGGTAAGGTCTTGGTGAAATTGGTAATTGCTTTGCTATGTCGCTCATATAAATCCGTAGAGAACATGTTAAGTAACATATCTCTGCTCCAACCGTTAGCAATCGTTTGTTGCACATAGAAGATTGCTTTGTCCGGTTGACCTTTGCACTTATCAATCAGCAGTTTGTGGTGTCCCCAAGGAACCGAGAATATTTGCTCCCCAACTTGGGGAGTGATTGCCATTTGCTCCCCAGACTGGGGAGTGATTTGCAAAACAGGGCTGTACAGAAGATAGAAATTCTTCATATAGAGCAGGTTTGTCTGAGAGAAACATCCTGCTTCGGGATTAGCATCCTTCAGGTCACGACTCAAATTGGCGAAGAATTTACTTCCCCATCGTTGTTCGGAATGCAGTTCCACAATCTCTTTGCCGAGTTCCCAATAAAAGCGCAATGTGTCTTGGTTAATGTGCACCGCAGCTTTAATTTGGCTCTGGCGGAACCGTTTGCTTAACGACTGTATCCACAGCCGGTATTCTTCGTCAATATGTATGAGACTACTCATGGATGTTCTATCGTCTTTGCAAATTCAGTTGCAAAGATACAACTTTTTTTTGAGATATGCAAATTTTTTTGCAGAAATCGTTTAGGAAAGTGGATTTTGATGAGGGTTTCTGCAAAATTGGTAATTTTTTTGGTGATTTATGTTTGCATATATGAAAAAAAAGTAGTATCTTTGTAGCAAAATTGAGTTGAAAAATACATTAACGCTAATAATAAAACAATAATAGCTATGCAAAACTTTGATTATCAGACACCGACACGTCTTGTTTTTGGTGAAGGCGTAGTAGAGAAACTGCAGAAAGTGATGAGCAGCTTCGGCAAGAAAATCCTCCTGACTTACGGCGGAGGAAGTATTAAGAAAATTCCGGCTTTCAGAAATCAGCCGTCAACAGGCAGCCTTTATGATTATGTGCGCGGGACGCTGAGGGATTTTGAGATTATTGAACTGCCTGGTATTCAGCCGAATCCGAAATATGATCCTTCTGTATTGGAAGGTGTGCGGTTGTGCAAAGAGCATAAGGTAGATGTGATCCTTTCGGTAGGCGGCGGAAGTGTGCTGGATTGCTCGAAAGCGATTGCAGCAGGTGCTTGTTATGACGGCGATCCGTGGGACCTCATTTCGTACAAAGTGAAAGCGCAGGCAGCCCTGCCGATTGTGGATATTATCACGCTGGCGGCTACCGGAAGTGAGTACGACTGCGGCGGTGTGATCTCAAGAACGGAGACCAACGACAAGATTGGTTATTTGGACAGACATCTGTTCCCTGCCGTTTCGTTCTTGGACCCGACATACACGTTCTCCGTTAGCCGCAAACAGACTGCAGCCGGTATTGCGGACGCGATTAACCACACCATGGAGCAGTATTTTGTGGAAGACGCGACGCTGCTGAATGACGGTTTCTGCGAGTCAATGTTCCGTACTCTCATGACGAACGGCCGCAAGTGTATTGAGACCCCCGAAGATTACAAGGCGCGTGCAGAGATGATGTTGGCTTGTACGTATGGCTGTAACGGTATTTTGGCGCTTGGAAACAGCGAAAGCGGTTGGCCTTGCCACGGAATAGAGCACGCTTTGAGCGCTTATTACGACATTACGCACGGTGAGGGTTTGGCTATCATAACGCCGCGTTGGATGAAGCATATCCTGAACGAGCGCACGTTGCCGCGGTTCGTTAAGTACGGCGTGAATGTGTTCGGTATTGACGCTTCGCTGGACGAGTGGACGATTGCAAACAAAGCTATCGAAGCGACATATGCGTTCTTTGAGTCAATCGGTATTCCGATGCACCTGCGCGAAGTGGGTATTGACGACAGCCGCCTCGACGAAATGGCACATCATATTGCTGTGAATGAGGGACTTGAGAATGCTTATGCGCCCTTAACCGAGAAAGACATCAAGGAGATCCTGGTGGCAAGTTTGTAAGAACAAGACATCACACATAAAACATCACACATAATACATTATGAACGTATTACTTCTTCAGGCTTCACCGAGAGCCCATGGTAACACCGCTTGGATGGCGGATGAGTACAAGAAAGCAGCCGAGGCTGCAGGTCATAACGTGACGCTCGTGAACGTGGCGCACAAACATATCGCCGGCTGTCTGGCGTGCGAGTATTGCCACGGAAAGGGCAACGGCGTGTGCATCCAGAAAGATGACATGCAGGAGCTCTATCCGTTGATGGCAGAGGCGGAAGCACTGGTACTGGCTGCGCCGATCTACTACTTCACGCTCTGTGCGCAGATTCAGGCGCCTATACAGCGAATGTACTGCGTTAACGCGCCGGCTAAGGTGAAGAAGATGGCGTTGCTCTGTTCGTCTTATTCGCCGAGAGTGTATGATGGCGCAACGGCTGAGTTCCGCGACATCTGCCGCTACTGGCACGCCGAGAACATGGGCGCAGTAACCGCCAAGATCGACGAGCAGAAAACCGATGCCACGAAGCAAAAGATTGTTGAGTTGGTTGCAAAACTATGAGAAAATTCAAGACCCTTGCTTTGGCTGTATTGTTAGTTGCATGCAGCCCAAAGCAACAGACAGAAACAAAAGATATGAATCAACTTTCGTTTACAACGGAGCAGGCAGCGTGGATGAGTGCTATCGCTTGCGATGAGGCTAAGGGAGACCTGATAGCATTGGAATCGGCTATTCATAATGGATTAGAGGCGGAGTTGACGGTTAGTCAAATCAAGGAAGCACTCTCTCAATTGTACGCATATACGGGTTTTCCTCGGAGTCTGAATGCCTTGGGTGTGTTGCAGAATGTAGTCGAAAGTAGAAAGTCGAAAGACAAAAGAGTTATTATGGGCGAGGATGCAAGTCCGCTCGGCGAGGAGTACGATGCGCTCAAAGAAGGTACGCGCGTGCAGACGCAGTTGGTGGGCAAGGCTTTTGAGTATGCGTTTGCGCCGGCGACGGATTATTACCTGAAGGCGCATTTGTTCGGAGATATTTTTGCCCGCGATAACCTGACGTACGCCGACCGCGAACTGATTACTGTTTCCGCATTGAGCGGTCTCGAAGGCGTGGAGCCGCAACTCAAGTCTCATATCGCCGGAGCGCGTAATATGGGAGTAACGGAAGAGCAGTTACAAGGTATCGTAGTCGCCCTCACGGCAAATGGCCTTTTGTCCGAAGTAGGACGCTTAGCGAAAGCTTATAATGAACTGTCAACTTCAAACATGCCAACTTCTCTCAACTCTCAACCCTCAACTCTCAACTTACCTTGGCCACAAGGCAAACCCAACTCTGCTTACGCTCAGTATTTTGTGGGACAGAGTTATCTGCAACCGTATTTCGGCGGTGTGGCAAATGTAACCTTTGAACCTCGATGCCGCAACAACTGGCATGTTCACCACAGAGCGGTGCAAGTGCTGATCTGCATGAGCGGCAAGGGTTGGTATCAGGAGTGGAACAAACCCGCAGTTCCGCTTACTCCGGGCACCGTGATTGCTATTCCCGAAAGCGTCAAACATTGGCACGGAGCCGCGGCGGACTCGTGGATGCAGCACTTGGCGATCCACACTCAAGAGCAACCGGGCGCTACGAACGAATGGCTTGAACCCGTTAGCGATGTACAATATAATTCATTATGGGAATGAGAAATATTCTATTCACTCTGCTTGCAGCACTTACGTTGGCTGCCTGCACTAATACAAATGAGAAAATGAATACATGCGAAAATGATTTATGGGACAAAGTCTTCCCGTTAAGTGAAAAAGTAAACCACAAAAAGGTATCCTTCCAAACCCAATACGGCTTCACGTTAGTGGCAGATCTCTACACACCTAAGTCTGTCAGTCCGCAGGACGGTCTGTCAGCGGAGCGGTCTGTCAGTGAAACGGTCTGTCAGCAAAGCGGTCTTCCGGCAATCGCGGTGTCCGGTCCTTTCGGTGCGACCAAAGAGCAGAGTTCGGGGCTATATGCGATGAAGATGGCGGAGCGCGGATTTGTTGCACTGGCTTTTGATCCGTCTTTCACCGGTGAGAGCTCGGGCGAGCCACGTCGTACGGCTTCGCCGGATATCAATACCGAGGACTTCATGGCGGCTGTGGATTTTCTGAGCCAACTGCCCGAAGTGGATGCCAACCGCATAGGTATCATCGGTATCTGCGGCTGGGGAGGTATAGCGCTCAACGCTGCTGCGGCTGATACGCGTATCAAAGCGACCGTGGCTTCCACGATGTACGACATGACGCACGTATCGGGTAACGGTTATTTTGATTCCGCAGACAATGAGTCGGCACGTTACGAAGCGCGTCAGGCTTTGGCAGCACAGCGTCTGGCAGATCCGCAAGCCATGGCAGGCGGCGTGATTGACCCGCTGCCGGACGATGCGCCGCAGTTCGTCAAGGACTACTACGACTACTACAAGACTTCGCGCGGCTACCATGTGCGTAGCGGTAACTCGAATGACGGATGGCGTGTTATCGGCACGCAGGCGTATGCCAACAGCCGTTTCATGTATTACATCAACGAGATCCGTTCTGCCGTTCTGATCATGCACGGCGAGAACGCACACAGCCGCTATTTCGGCGAAGCGGCGTACCATTACATGCTGGACGGAAAGGCTGATGGCTACAAGACCGTTACTGCTCCGAATCCCTGCCCCGAAAACAAAGAGCTCCTCATCATCCCGGATGCGTCCCATTGCGACCTCTATGATGGCGGTTTCACGGAGCCAGAAGGAAAAGGCGAACCCAAGAACCTTATCCCTTGGGATAAGTTGGCGGAGTTCTTCGCGAAGAATCTTAAGTAAATAGCAGATATGAAAGTAGTTGTATTATCTACAAGTCTCCGCCCGGGATCGAACAGCCACGCGATGGCGGAGCAGTTTGCGGAAGGCGCAAAGAGTGCCGGACATGAAGTGGAACTGATCTCACTGCAAGGCAAAGAGATAAAGTTCTGTATCGGTTGTCTGAAGTGTCAGCAGACCGGCACGTGCGTATTCAAGGACGATGTACCGGCGATCATGGAGCGTGTGCTCAACGCGGATGTTGTTTGCTGGGCGACACCGATCTATTACTACGAGATGTCGGGTCAGATGAAGACGCTCATCGACCGCATGAACGCTATGTACCCGAAGGATTACCGCTTCCGCGACATCTACCTGCTGACCACCGCAGCCGAGGATGAGGAGTTCACTCCCAAACGTGCCGAGAGCGGTCTGCAAGGATGGATCGACTGCTATGAGAAGTGCTCTCTGAAAGCCCATCTTTTCTGCGGCGGTGTGAATGATCCGAAAGAGATAACGGGGCATGCCAAATTGCAAGAGGCGTACGAGTTAGGAGCGAACATCTGATAAAGTCCACAGAATAGCAAAGCGACACATCTAAGCGTTGTGCTGCTATCTCATTCCCCTATAAATCTCTGTGTACATCCAGCCGTTATTTTGCATTTTTTGTTATTTTTTCATTCTTCTCTTGCAAATATGGAATATTTTTTGTACCTTTGTAGCAAATCTGATGAACGCTAAAGAGCAATTAGTATGAATGTTGAAGAGATTCGCGATTACTGCCTCTCGTTAGGCGCGGATGTTCACCAAAGACCTCATCCGCAATTCATACGAGATTGTCAAAGCCAAATATAACAAGAAAAAATGATGACAGAACGGGAGAAAATGCTGGCAGGCGAAGTGTATGACGCCTGTGACGCGGAGTTGTTGGCAGACCTCAACCGCGTGAAAGTGCTGTGTCAGCAGTACAACAACCTGCTGCCGACGGATTTTGCGGGACGAAACAAGATGATTCGCGAGATCTTGGGTCAGGCGGATGAAGATACGTTCATCAACCAGCCATTCTATTGCGACTACGGCAAGCATATCCGTGTTGGCAAGCGGTTCTTTGCGAACTTCGGATGGACAGTGTTGGACGAGGCGTATGTGACGATTGGCGACGATTGTTTCATAGGTCCGGGCGTGCATATCTACTGCGCGTGCCATAGTACCGACCCACGCGAACGCAAGACGCGTCAGGAGTGGGCTAAACCTGTGACGATAGGCAATGATGTGTGGATAGGCGGCAATGTGACCATTCTGCCCGGTGTAACGATCGGTGACAACTGCACGATAGGCGCCGGAGCGGTCGTCACGCACGATATTCCCGCGAACTCCATTGCTGCCGGTAATCCCGCCAAAATAATCAAAAAATTATGAGCAACTTTTCGGTTATGGTTTTTGGGGCACCTTATGGCGTTGGACTATTTGTGCCTTGTTGAGTTTCACGGCTCTGCTGCTGATAGCCAAGGGCAGCATACTGATACCGATGAGTATGCAAAGTTAAAAACAATCCGGTATAAGAAATGAATAAACACTCCTTCGGACAACGGGTAATAGGTATCGGTGAGACGGTTTTGGATATTCTGTTCAAGGATAACCGACCGCAAAAAGCCGTTCCCGGCGGCTCAACGTTCAACAGCATCATTTCGCTCGGTCGTGCAGGCGTTCCGTGTGCCATGGTTACCGAGGTCGGCGATGACCATATCGGCGACATGACTTGTCAGTTTCTGCGCGAGAACGGAGTGTCCGATGCGTTCGTTCGCCGTCGCATGGGCACAAAGTCGCATGTCACGCTGGCGTTTCTGGACGAGCACAACGATGCGCAGTATATCTTCTACAAGGATCATGCGTCTGCGGCTTTGGATGGCGAGTTGCCACATATACAGGAAGATGATATGGTTCTTTTCGGTTCGTTCTTTGCCATCAATCCCGCTATTCGTCCAGCCGTTCGTTCGATGCTAAGCGAAGCGCACAACGCAGGAGCGTGGCTGTACTATGACATCAATTTCCGCAAGACGCATATCGCAGAAATCCCTGATGTGATGCCAAACATCGAGGAGAACATGCGGCTGGCAAATGTCGTGCGCGGGTCGATGGAAGATTTCGGGTATCTGTACAACCTGACCGATGCCGATGCTATCTACGCACTTGTACGGCGGTTCTGCTCCACCCTGATCCTGACGGACGGCGCACGTACCATACGCGTTTATACGCCGGAAGGTTGCGCTACGTATCCTGTTAAGCCTATCGAGACCGTCAGTACAGTAGGAGCCGGAGACAACTTCAATGCCGGATATATCTATGCTATACGCAACGGCATTGACGATCCGGCAGCACGCATCGCAATGGCGCAACGCTGGAGTCAGGATGTATGCCGGCAATTAGGCAACAATATATCCGACGAACTGGTTACACAGTTACATTTCGAGCCATCCATCGACATTCATTGGGGAGAGCAAAAGTCCTATTCGCGGCTGGGATAGTAATTTGGCACGGTATTTGTCCTCATCTACACGGAGAAAATACTATGCCTCGGAATCGTTATCTGACAATAATATTGTTTTTGTTTCTTCTGCTGCCGTTATCCGCGAAGAAGCGACCGCATGTACCTGATTCATTACGCACGCTGAACATTGATGTGAACGGCGTTACCCTACTATTGAATCGCGTAGAGGGCGGTTCGTTTGTGATGGGTGCGACTTCAGACCAACACGACCCCGATACATATACCGACAAGCCCGCGCATCTCGTTTTTCTTTCATCCTATTACATAGCCACCACCGAAGTCACCAACCGCCTCTGGCGCGCCGTGATGAACGAACGCGAGATGCTCAACCTGTCAGGCTATCCCGAACATCCTGTCTCTTTCGTATCCTGGCATGAAGCACAAGAGTTCATACGGCGGTTGGACAGTATAACAGGTATGCCGTTTCGGCTTCCCACCGAAGCAGAATGGGAGTTTGCGGCGCGAGGAGGAGAACAAAGCAAACATTTCCGTTTTGCAGGATCGAACGAAGCGGATACTGTGGGGTGGCTGTTTCCTGTTGCCGGACAATGGACACACCCGGTGGCAAGCAAACAACCCAACGAACTCGGGCTGTACGACATGACAGGCAATGTAGCCGAATGGTGTCAGGATATATACGGACCATATGAGTTGTCCACACGCCCGAATCCTTGCGGAGCAGATACCGGTTCTTACCGAACCGTACGCGGTGGCAGTTATGACAACTGTATTGCCAACAGCCATCTGTCAGTTCGAAGTTGGTACACGCCGGAAACATCCGTCGGATATATAGGTTTTCGCGTGGCTTTGACACTACCGGATGATCCGATGAGACAGACCATTCCCGAAGAGCCCGAACTCACCCGGAAGATTCGAATCAAAGGGCGCAGACTGAATTTTGCCCTTGTGCCGGGCGATGTTCCCTACTATATCTCCGAGGAAGTGAGTGTCTCGCTCTGGAAAAAAGTCACAGGCTCCGAACCGCCGAACAAAGAACATGGTATAGCCATCGGCATGTCGCAACAAGAACGTATCCGCTTTGCAGAATTAAGCAGCCGCTCAGCCGACCAACCGCTCTCCGTTGCCACGTTGGCAGAAACAGACACCGCACTATCAAAAGGTGTTATTACGCCACCCAAGCAACACAAACGCCAACGCTCCGTTCGTGCCACACAACGCAGCCGCAGAACACGCAAACAACTTTCGCCTTGGACAGAACTTGTCGGCGTCAAACTATCACAACCCGATGATCCTGTCCTATTGGATATCAAAGGCGATGTCAGCGATAATATCCCACTGCGTCTCATCATAAGATATAATCATCAACCTGCTAAATAACACATTATATGAATTAGAAAAGAGACGGCAAACGCCTCTTTTTTATTTCAAAATTTACAAATTCGGACGAATTGGAACAAAAAACTTGCATATTTCAAAAAAAAGCAGTATCTTTGTAATGTTTTTCGTCACTGACATATTTATTAATGTGA
>CALZOG010000081.1 GCA_945827635.1 uncultured Bacteroidales bacterium | reverse complement strand
CAGCACGACGGTTGCAGTAAGGGAAATTGTTGTTAATGCGAAAAGCAATGACAAAAATACTCTCTTCATGGTATATAAGGTTAACAGTGTTACATAGTGTAAATTGGTTGACCAATTCAAAGTCGGTGCAAAGTTACAAAAAAATAATGATATATCCAAATATTTTTGCGAAAAATTTGCTTTTTCTGAAAAAAAGTTGTATCTTTGCACCGAATTTTACAAAAAACAGACAAATCGTGCATGGAAAAACACGTAGAATTTAGTTTCGAAGAACAACACCCCTACGACATAATCATTCGCCGTATCCGCCAGCGCCTGCTCAACGGAGAGATGAAACCCGGTGATCGGTTGCCTGCCGAGCGCAAACTCGCTGAGGAATATGGAGTTAGCCGAAATTATGTGCGTGAGGCAATCAAGGCCCTTGAGGGTTACGGTATAGTTGAGACGCGTCCGCAAAGCGGTACGTTCATTGTCGGATTGGACGTCAATGCTCTGGACGGAATTTTTGCCGACGTCTTAAGGCTGGATGCTTTTGATTTTGCGTCAATGGTGGAGTTGCGCGCTATATTAGAGGTAAGCGCGGCGCGCATGTGCGCGCAAAGGCGTACTGAAGAACAATTAGTGCAGATTAAGCGGGCTCTCGATAACTATATCGCTGCATTTGAGCAGGGCAACCAGGAACAGGTGTATAGCACTGATTTCGAGTTCCATCGTACCATTGCGGCTGGATCCGGAAATACTACGTTGCGCTCAATGCTTATGCTTATTACTCCCGATATCCTGTCTTCGTATCGCAAACAGAGTATGTGCAGTGTGGCTGACGCCAAACCGTTGGAGGAGCATAAGCTGATTTATCGGTTTATTGCAGAGCAGCGTCCCGAGGTGGCGGCTGAACTGATGAATGCGCACCTTGAAGGTATACTCAATTATGCAAAACAACTCCGCGAACAACCCGAATAATCGTGATTTTGAGTAAAAAATGAAAAAAGTGGCATGATTTTGTCACTTTTTTTGATATAAATTTGCATAATTCAAAAATTATTACTACCTTTGTACTCGAAATAATTGGTCAACCAATTCGTAACAAAATATATCATGAAACAGCAGACACATCTTTTTTCCGCCATATTGTTCGTGATTGTT
This sequence comes from uncultured Bacteroidales bacterium, assembly GCA_945827635.1. GTDB lineage: Bacteria > Bacteroidota > Bacteroidia > Bacteroidales > Paludibacteraceae > Colicola. Next base: position 8,494 of record CALZOG010000081.1, on the reverse strand, counting down.
GCGTCTTTGTGCGCATGTTCCGGCAGGTCAGCCTCCTCTGACTCTATCGAGTTGGGGAAATATCCCGCTTTCGATGAGTCGTTCGCTTACGCCCGCCAGGCAGCCGATGCTGCGCTGGCAGAGCCTATTGATGTGCCGGTGCCCCGTGATGCCGCAGGTGGCTATACGCATGAGCAACACAAGAAGAATTACTATTCCATGTACTATGCCGGCATTCTTTATCGCGCAACCGGCGATGAGAAATATGCTGCATTTATACGTGATATGCTGCTTAAGTATGCTGATCTGTATCCTACGCTGGGCGAGCATCCGTACAAAGGCTCACCCGTGCCCGGTCAATTGTTCTGGCAGACTCTTAACGAGTCGGTGTGGCTCGTACATACAGCCATGGCGTACGATTGTGTGCGTTCGTGGATTGACGAGCAGAGCCGTGCGCGCATCGAGAACAACCTGCTTTTCCGCGTAGCCGCGTTCATCGAAAACGGCACTCCCGCCAATTACGATACTTTCAATAAAATGCATAACCACGCCACGTGGGCAAATGCCGCTGTGGGCATGACCGGTTATGCTACCGGCAACCGTGAACTGGTGGACCGCGCTCTGTACGGTTCGCAGAAAGACGGAAAGGCGGGGTTCCTGCTGCAACTGGAGCAATTGTTCTCGCCTGACGGATATTTTACCGAAGGAGCATACTACCTGCGCTATGCCATTTGGCCGTTCATGCTGTTCGCGCAGACTATAGAGAAGAATGATCCCGACCTGCATATCTTCGAGCGTCGGGATGGTATATTGTTCAAGGCTGTGAACGCCCTCATCCAACAGGCCTACAACGGCGAGATCATACGCGCCAACGATGCACTGAAGAAGACCTATAGCACGCAGGAGATTGTGGCGGCGGTGGATATAGCGTATTGGGCAAGCCGCGACCCGCAACTGCTGTCCATAGCCAAGCAGCAAGGATCGTTCGTGCTGTCAGAGGCAGGATTCGTCACAGCACGTGATATAGCATTGCACAAGGAGCAACCGTTCCTGTTCCGCTCCGCGCTCTATCGCGACGGTGCCGACGGTACACAGGGCGGCGTGGCTATCATCCGCTCGCAAGGCAAGACGCCAACCGACAGGGCGACGGATGGGTTTATGTTCGTCATGAAAGCAACCTCACATGGCCTGTCGCACGGACATTACGACAAACTGACGTACAGCCTCTATGACAACGGCAATGAGATACTGACCGATTATGGCGCTGCCAGATTCTTGAACATCGAGTCCAAGAGCGGCGGACGATATACGCATGAGAACAATACTTATGCCATGCAGACCGTGGCGCACAATACCGCCGTGGTGGACTGCGAGTCGCATTTTACCGGCGACTACAAGACATCCATGCATTATGCCTCCACCATCAACTATGCCTCCATCACCGACACCTGCTCCGTCGTCTCTGCTACGGATGCTAATGCCTATGCTCCCAAGCATGTCACGATGCAACGCACGGTGGCTGTACTGCAGCCGCAAGGCGCTGAGTTCCCGATGATCATGGACCTGATGCGCCTCAGTGCACCCGAGCCGCATACCTACGACCTGCCGTTCCACTACACCGGTCACCTGATCAACAGCTCGTTCCCGGCGCAGAAAACGGCCACGGATCTCTATCCCATGGCCGGACAATACGGCTACCAGCATCTGTGGAAAGAGTGCGAGACGGCTATCGCCGAACCCAACGCGTGGTTCACTATCCTGCAGGGCGAACGGTTCTACTCCGTCACTACCACCCTAAACAATGGCTGTGCGTTTCTCGTACGTTCCGGGGCAAACGACCCGAACAACAACCTACGCTCCGAACCTGCCGTCATCTTCCGGCAGACGGGTAAGGCGGAGCATGTGTTTGCCTCGGTGGTTGAGCCGCACGGACTATTCGACCCTAATCTGGAACTGACCATCGGCGCGCTGCCGCAAACGGCTATGGTAGAGGTCATCTACAACGATGATGCGTATACCGCCATGCAACTTACCTTGCGCGATAGCAACCGACCTGTAGTGTTCATCACTGTCAACAGCGGTTTTGATGCAGACGCCACGCATGAACTGCGCATAGGCGGTACAACGTATACATGGACCGGAAACTTCCTCATCAAGCAATAATAATCATAATCAAATATTTTTACAATGAAAACCCGCAGTGCAAGTTTTGTCTTTCAGAAAGACGTCAAGTGGGAGAATCCCGCTCCCGGTATCCGCCGTCAGGTTATGGCTTATGATGGCCAGTTGATGCTCGTAAAAGTGTGCTTTGAGAAAGGTGCAGTAGGCTCGCCGCACGAGCACTACCATTCGCAGGCTACGTATGTTGCCAAAGGTAAGTTTGAGATGCTGATTGGCGACGAGAAGCATATCATCTCCGAGGGTGATGCCTATTACATCGCTCCCGACGAGTGGCACGGATGCGTCTGCCTCGAGGAGGGCATTCTGATAGATACGTTCTCGCCCATGCGAGCGGACTTTATTTGTTAAACGCTCAACACATCTGGTATGAAAATCAAAGGACTGAGATGGTGGATCCTGGCGCTCGTTGTAATCGTCACCATCATCAATTATCTCGACCGCAATACCCTCGGTATAATGTGGGCGCATATCGTTGAGGACCTCGGCTTGATTGACCGTGAGGGACTCACCGATGCCGAGTTCAATACACGCAGCAAGGAGCTGTTTGCCTATATCAACATGTTCTTCATGGTGGCGTACGGCATATCGCAGATGCTCTCCGGCAAGTTGTACGACAAGATCGGTACGCGCCGAGGCTTTGCGCTCTCAGCGCTGTTTTGGGGCATAAGTGATATGCTTATGTCGCTCACCACCGGTGTCAAGTCTATCTGCGCCTTCCGTGCTGGTCTCGGTTTGGGCGTAGCAGGACCGTGGCCCGGTGCTGTCAAGAGCAATGCCGAGTGGTTCCCGCAGAAGGAGCGCGCATTGGCACAAGGACTGTTCAACGCCGGAGCATCGGTGGGAGCTATCCTCGCTCCTATTCTCATTGCACTACTATGTGCGGCTGTAGGATGGAAACTGACGTTCCTCATTATCGGTATCCTTGCTCCGCTGTGGATCATTCCATGGCTCTGGCTGCGAAAGAAAGGACCGAAGGAGCACCCGAACATCACGGACGAGGAACGGGAATATATCATCACCGGACAACCTGAGTGCCGCGTTACGAACGATAAAGGTCTGTCCTGGGGACAACTCCTCTCGCGCCGCAAGAGTTATGCGGTTATACTGTCGCGGTTCTTCCTCGACCCTATATGGTGGATGTTCGTCACATGGCTGCCTATCTACCTCGGGCAGAAGTATGGCATGGACCTCAAGGCGCTCGCTACGTATATGTGGATCCCGTATGTAGGCGCAGCACTCGGCTCGATAGCCGGCGGATGGGCGTCCGGTAGGATGGTCAGTGCAGGCAGAACGGTTAACTTTGCACGCAAGGCGGCTATCGTTATCGGCGCGGTGATCACGTTGCCCGCACTCATCTATGTCGCTTTTGTTCACGATCCGCTCGTGGCTGTACTGACGATGTCGGTCATCCTGTTCGGCTATCAGTTCACCATGAACAATATCCAGACTCTCGCCAGCGATATGTACACCGGCAAGAGCGTCGGCTCGCTTGCCGGACTCGGTGGAGCGGCTGCAACGCTGGGCACGATCCTCTCTATCCTCTTCGTGCCGATGCTCACCGCAGGCGATAACTGGACTCCATTCTTCATCATGGGAGCATCGCTTGTTCCGATCAGCTTGGCTTGTGTGTTCATCTTCGGACGGAACATCAGCCACGACGCATAACCGCCTTTCAAACAAATACAATAATAACGAACATAACAAACTCATTCTATTATGAAAAAGTTAGAGAACAAAGTCGCTATCGTTACCGGTGGCGCACGCGATATAGGCCGTGCCGTATCGCTCAAGTTGGCTTCCGAGGGAGCAAAAGTTGTGGTTAACTACTTCGACAACAAGGACGACGCCGAGACAACGCAGAAGATGATTGCCGACATGGGCGCTGAGTCGATCATCGTGCAGGGCGATATGACCAAGGCTGAGGATGTGAAGCGCCTCGTTGAGGAGGCTATCAAAGCTTACGGGCAGGATATCCACGTGCTCGTCAATGTCGTTGGCGGTATAGTTGGTCGTAAGAAGATCACCGAACAGGATGAAGCTTGGTACAACTTCCTCATGGATGTTAACATGAAGAGCTGCTGGCTGTGCACACGCGAGGTCGTTCCTCACATGCCGCGTGGCGGTTCGATCGTCAACCTCTCGTCGCTCGCTGCCAAGGATGGTGGCGGACCGGGCGCTTCAATGTACGCTACTGCTAAAGGTGCTGTGGCTGTGTTCACACGTTCGATGGCGAAGGAACTCGGTCCTGACGGTATTCGTGTCAACGCTATCGCTCCCGGTACAATCGCTACCTCGTTCCACGATCGCTTCAATACGCCCGAGAACCGCGAACGCATGAAGGGGATCTATCCGCTACGCCGAGAGGGGGATGCGGGAGACGTGGCAGACCTCATATGCTTCCTCGCTTGCGATGATTCGGATTATATCACCGGAACGAACATCGACATCAACGGAGGTATATTCTTCTCATAATATACCGGTCGATCCCGTTTATTATTAACTTGCCAATCCCGCGATCTTTCCCTGTCGGAACATCGCGGGATTGCTTGAATCATGTATCAAGGCTACTCTCTCGCCCGAGTGCTCTGTCTGCGCCGCTGTAGGGGCGGCATAATTTTGGGGCTTAGAGAACATTTTACGGAAAAATATTTGCAATTATCAATTTTTTTTTGTATCTTTGCAGTCTATTTCAATCAACTCCAACCCTTTAGCATGTTCAATAATAGCTGTTTTGGCGAACAAATAAATCAATATATGAAGAAATCTTTTTTCGTTGTAGCGTTTGCCTGTTTGGCAATAACGGTTGTGCTGACCGGCTGCCGGCATGAGAACACAGCCTGCGACGACGCGCAGATGCGCGTGTTTGTTGACAAACTGATGGCACAGATGACCCTCGAGGAGAAACTTGGGCAACTCAACCTGCCTGTAACCGGCAACATCGTCACCGGTGCTGCCCGCGAGAGTAACGTGGCGGAAGATATACGTCAGGGCAGGGTAGGCGGTCTGTTCAACCTCAAGGGGGTCAAACCTATCCGCGAGGTACAGCGCATAGCCGTCGAGGAGAGCCGACTGGGTATACCGCTGCTGTTCGGCATGGATGTTATTCACGGCTATGAAACCGTCTTTCCTATCCCGCTGGCACTCGCCTGCTCGTGGGATATGGATGCCGTCGAGCAATCGGCACAGATCGCAGCACGCGAGGCAACAGCCGATGGTATATGCTGGACCTTCTCGCCGATGGTGGATGTCTGTCATGACGGCCGCTGGGGACGTATCAGCGAGGGCAGCGGCGAAGACCCGTACCTCGGCAGCCGCATAGCCGAAGCCATGGTGCACGGCTATCAGGGCGCATCGCTGGCAGACTCGGCAACGATGATGGCATGTGTCAAGCACTTTGCACTGTACGGACTGGTGGAAGCCGGACGAGAGTACAACAATGTCTATCCCGACGATTTTCATGCTTTCAACGAATATATGCGTCCCTACAAAGCCGCTATCGATGCCGGCGCAGGCTCGGTGATGGCAGCGTTCAACACCGTACACGGTATTCCCGCTACAGGCAACCGCTGGCTGCTGACCGACCTGCTGCGGGGGCAGTGGGGATTCCGCGGGTTCGTGGTGTCGGACTACACCGGCTTGGAAGAACTGCAGGAGAACGGCGTATGCTCCTCGCTCGAGCAGAGCGCTATCCAATGCCTGGATGCCGGGTTGGATATGGATATGGTGTCCAACGGGCTGGTGTCGCTGGCTGATGCCGTACGTGGTGGTCGCTGCAGCATGCAACAGGTGGACGCTGCATGCCGTAGGATGCTTGAGGCGAAGTACAAACTCGGACTCTTCGACGACCCGTACCGCTACTGCGACACCACGTTGCGCAAATCGGTCATTCTCAGCGATACGCACCGCGCCGTGGCACGACGCATAGCCGGCGAAAGTATGGTGCTGCTCAAGAATGACAACCGACTCCTCCCACTCAGCAAACGTGGCACGATAGCACTGATCGGTCCGCTGGCGGATACGCGTCCGAACATGTCGGGCAGATGGGCGGTGGCGGCTGTGCCCGAGCGCTACAAAACCGTTCGTGAGGGACTGCAGGACGCCTTGCGCGGCACGGGTGCACGCCTCCTGTATGCCAAAGGATCGAACCTGATGTACGACGCGCAGGCAGAGGCTATCGCTACGATGTTCGGACGTGAGATGCGCGACCCCCGTAGTGCCGAAGCAATGCGTGCCGAGGCGTTGAGCATTGCCCGTCAGGCGGATATCATTATTGCCGCTATGGGCGAAGCCAGCGAGATGAGTGGCGAGTGCGCCTCGCGTGTGAACATCGAGATGCCCGACGCGCAGCACGACCTGCTTCTCGAGCTTGCCAAACTGGGCAAGCCGATAGTGCTCGTGCACTTTGCCGGTCGGCCCACTGTGCTGAACTGGGAGACCGACCATCTGCCCGCCATCCTCGAGAGCTGGTTCTGCGGCAGCGAGAGTGCCGATGCTATAGCCGATGTGTTGTTCGGCGATGTCAATCCGTCCGGCAAGCTTGTTGTACAACTGCCGCGGCACGTGGGGCAATATCCGTTCTCGTACCGCCAGTACCGCACCTCGCGCCCGAACACCGGCGGAGGATTCGGCAAGTTCAGTACCTGCTATGCCGATGTCAGCAGCCATCCGCTGTATCCGTTCGGCTACGGACTGAGTTACACGCAGTTCGCGTACACGAACTTCTACCTCACCGACAGTATCATGCCGCTTGACGGTAAGGTGGAGGCACATGTCACCGTTACGAACACAGGCGACCGCACTGGTGCTGAGATCGTGCAACTGTACATCGGCGACCGCGTGGCGAAAGGTGTGCGGCCCTACAAAGAACTGCGGGGCTTTGAGCGACTCACGCTGCAACCCGGCGAGAGCCGCGAGGTGGTGTTCACACTCGATGCCGACCTGATGGGATACTACGAGCCGTACGACCTTACTTGGACGCTCGAACCCGGAGAGGTAGAGGTGATGATTGGCTGCAACAGCCGCGACACGCAGATGCAACTGCTGAAGATAAAGTAAAATTTGAAATCATAAATTTGAAATTATAAATTCGAAATATCCGCTATCGATCTATCTTCCTCCGTTTAATCTGTGCTATCCGTACAGAACCATCACAACCTCCGTTTATCCCTCAATCGCGGCGGTATTCTGCCGCATGGTTGGTGTCCTGTGCTCGGCGCTTTCAACGCCGAGTCTTTTCTTTGCCTGTCTTTCGCTATCTGCCTGTTCTCCGGCATCTGTCTTTATTCCCCCGGCATACGATGCTGGCTTAATTGTTGTTAATTGTTGATAATTGTTGACCACTCATGATCATCGCAATTGTTGACCCACCTTCTTCTTCCTGTACCGTTCCGCGAACCGCTCCTGGTTCGCCTGCTCCGCTTCGGTCTTCACATGTCCTTTTCGGTTCGGGCACCGCTGCACAATCTGTTTGCCTTTGTACATCCTGAAGTAGTACCCGTCTTGCCGCAGCTGTCCTCTCAGCGTCTCTATCGGTATGATCAGTTCTGCTATCATTTTCTTTTTCTCATTTTCCTTTTCGGTTGCATATTTGCAACCGTTGTCAGTCTTATACTTCCTTGCTTGGCGTCTCAGTTCATATAGCACCGTTGTCGAAAGCGCAACGCGACCATCTCGCGACCATCGCGTACGTCACGCTTATGTGCTCGTCATCTGTGCGACCCGATTACCGAACGCGACTGCAAAGATACGATGAACAAATTGTGTTTTGCAAATTTTATCGCAACCTTTTTTCACATTTTCACATTTTCACATTTCCACGCATCGCTGTATCTTCAATTTTTGCTCATAATAATTATATAATATATTATATTATTATATTATTATGGGGATTTTATCAACCCACACAGATGTGTGGAAATGTGAAAATGTGAATATTTCTATTCATTTGACTTTTCCACTCGCGTCCCATTAAATTTGACTTTTCCTAAAATTAGTAGACAGTTTTTAGCTGTTTTTCCCTAAATATATAGACACTTGTCCTAAGAACATAGACATTGTCCTAAAATAGTAGACAATCATCCTAAATTCATAGACATTTGCCTTTACATTGCCCTATTTGCCTCCGTTTAATCCGCGTGATCCGTACAGTTCCCTCATCCGTCTCCGTGTTTTTCCGTGTGTCTCCGTGTTCGTTTTTTATTCTGTACTGATCTCACGGATACTACGGATTTTTTGCTCGAACACGGAGTTTCACGAAGTGTCACGGAATCTTTGTCCATCTGCCTCCGTTTAATCCGCGTGATCCGTACAGTTCCCTCATCCGTCTCCGTGTTTT
>CALZOG010000080.1 GCA_945827635.1 uncultured Bacteroidales bacterium | reverse complement strand
TCTGTACTCTGTCAGCGCAGCGGTCTGTACTCTGTCAGCGCAGCGGTCTGTACTCTGTCAGCGCAGCGGTCTAATAAATAAACGGAATTATTCGTTTCAGTTTCTTCCGGTCAAACTCGTCGGGGAACTCCTTCTCGTAACGCAGATAGATGGAGTTGGCGCGCGGCACAAGGTTGCAGCAACTGAACCAGAAGAATAACGCCCCTGCCCACGACCATGTGAGCAATGCAAAGCCCAGCCACTCGGTTATCTCGCCGAAGTAATTGGCAGAGGTCACAAAGCGGTACAAGCCCTTCTTAGGCAGGTAGTGATTGGTATCGCCGGGCTGGCGCAGGTTACGGATCACGTGGTCGGAGTGCAGATTGATGATGAATCCGCACAAGAAGATTACCGTACCGACTATGAACCTCGGATCACGCACCCAATCGGTAGAGTACGGGGCATAAACCGGTGCGATATGGAACAGCCAGTAGCCCTGCACGTAGCCGTTAATCAGGTTCCACACCACCGACAAGCCCATGATGATCACAGGCATCTTGCTGTTGCCGCGCATCAGCAGCGGGAAGATAAACGAGCGTTGGAAATAGTGCAACTCAAATATCAGGAAGAACAGCAGATACGGTATGTTGCCGCGCACGGGAGATATAGCCCACAAGTACAGCATGGCTATAAACACCGGCACCTCCATCAGAAACCAGCCTACCTTGTTGTTGATGGCAGGACCCCATTTCTCGGTACGCATCTTGCCGTAACCGGCATCTACGAAATACAATGCCACAAATACAACAAATCCTATCAGTGCCATCACAAACAGGAAGTTGTAAAAGAATTCTACTGAGTACAGATGATCCATAAAATCATTTCGTATTGGTTCATTTACTATTTGATCATTTCTATCCCGGCAATCATGCCGAAAGGGTTACAAAGTTACGACAATATTCCGACATTTGCAAGCCGTAACCGTTTTTATTCGTTCTTTAGGCGCGGTTTTTCTCGTTTTTGACAAACGAACAAACCAATCACCACAAGTGCTATCCCGACCCATTTACCTAAAGGTAACTGCTCGTTGAACACGAGTAACATGATCAGTGCCGTGAATATCGGTCGGGCATTGTTGAATGCATTCGCCAGTGTGACACCTATCTGCCGCACGGAATAGCAGTACAGCACAAACGCCACTACCGACGAGAACATTGCCAGATACGCTATAGCCTGCCAGGCTTGTGTGGGATCGGCATTTAGCACCCAGCCTTCGGTCAGGCAGGCATGCGCCTCGGTAAAGCCCCAAATGGGATAGAAGAACATCAGCGCCACCAGATCGCCGTAGAACACGACTGACAACGGCGAATAACGCTCGGGAATCTTGCGGATAAGGATGGTGTACATCACTGCACATAGCACCGACAACAGCGCAAGCAATATACCTATCGGGTTACCCAGATCGAAGTTTTGTGCACCTACCAGCACCAGCATCAGCATACCCATAGTAGATATAACTATGCCTATAATGTTATTGCGCGTAACACGCTCACGCAGGAACAGGAACGCGAAGAATGGTGCTATCAGCGGACCCGTGGACAACAGCACCTCGGCTATTGTGGGCGAACTCAGGGCACGATAGCAATAGGTTTCGGATATATAATACAACACCGGCTCTACAAAGCCCGCCAGCAGAAACAATGGTATATCCCGCTTCTCCAGCGGCTGCAACGCCAACATCGACAGATGTTTGTTGCCCGTACGCTTTGCCATGCGGCGAAAAGCCAAACCCAGCGGTAACATCAGCAGTACAGAAATTGTGAACCGGATGATGATCAGCGTGAGCGGACGGAACACGTGCAAGGCTTGCTGAACGGCTATACCCGAACCTGCCCATATCAACATCGCCACCAAAACGGCTATAAACGGTAGAAATCGTTTCATATTACAAAAAAAATCACACAAAGTTACGGAAATATTTGCAATTTTGCAAAAAAATACGTAACTTTGCATGCTGAAAGGTGAAAATTGAAAGGTGGAAATTGAAAGGTGGAAACCGAAACGAATATCCAACACACATATAGTATGAAAGACCAACAGATTTTTGACCTCATCCGCATGGAGCGTGAGCGTCAGACCAAAGGTATCGAACTTATCGCCAGCGAGAACTACGTATCCGACCAGGTACTGCAGGCTATGGGCAGCGTGCTGACCAACAAGTACGCCGAGGGCTATCCTGCCCACCGCTATTATGGCGGTTGCGAGGTGGTTGACCAGGTGGAGGAACTCGCACGCACTCGCCTCAAGCAGCTCTACGGCGCAGCGTATGTCAACGTGCAGCCGCACTCCGGCGCACAGGCTAACATGGCGGTGTTCATGGCGTGCCTGAAGGCGGGTGACACGTTCATGGGACTCAACCTCAGCCACGGCGGTCACCTCAGTCACGGCTCGGCGGTGAACTTCTCCGGACTGATGTTCAACGCCATCGGTTACGACCTGTGCGAAGCAACAGGCATGGTGGATTACGACGACCTGGAGCGCAAAGCGCGCGAGCACAAGCCCAAACTGATCATTGCCGGTGCATCAGCCTACAGCCGCGAATGGGACTACGAGCGCATACGCAAGGTAGCGGACGAGATCGGCGCTATCTTTATGGTAGATATGGCGCACCCCGCAGGTCTGATAGCCGCAGGGCTGTTGAAAAATCCGCTGCGCTATGCCCATATCGTCACCTCCACCACCCACAAGACATTGCGCGGTCCGCGCGGAGGTATCATTCTGATGGGTGAAGATTTTCCCAACCCATGGGGTAAAACAACGCCCAAGGGCGAAGTGAAGATGATGTCCGCCCTACTCGACTCGGCTGTGTTCCCCGGCACACAAGGCGGACCGCTCGAGCATGTGATTGCCGCCAAAGCCGTGGCGTTTGGCGAAGCATTGCAGCCGGAGTTCAAAACCTATCAGCAACAGGTGAAGACCAATGCTGCCGTCATGGCGCAAGCGTTTGTGGATATGGGTTATAAGGTTATCAGCGGCGGCACGGACAACCACTCAATGCTCGTTGACCTGCGGACGAAGTACCCCGACCTGACCGGCAAGAAAGCCGAGCAGGCACTCGTGGCTGCAGATATCACGACGAACAAGAACATGGTACCGTTTGACAGCCGTAGCGCGTTCCAGACCTCGGGTCTGCGGTTCGGTACACCGGCTATCACCACGCGCGGACTGAAAGAGGACAAGATGCCGTGGATCGTTGAACTTATCGACCGCGTACTACTGTCGCCCGACGATGAGCAGGTGATTGCTGCCGTACGTGCCGAGGTAAATGCTGAGATGCAAGCCTACCCGTTGTTTGCCTGGTAAATATAGGTGAATGGCCTCTTACTACAACAACCCTCAAGGTGTTAATCCGCCTTGAGGGTTATTATTTCGTTGATGTTGGTAGTATAGCCCGGACTTTTCTGCCCTATTTCGTACAACTTGTCGTTCGTTGGCATGTACACTGCCTGCGACAGGGTATCTTTGCCAAACAGGTTATTCACGTCGTCAATGGTCTTTTGCAGGCGGTTGTCGCGGTCGCGGTCACGCGTGTCGAACAACTGTTGCTGCAGTGTTTGTGCGCTTTCTATACCCAGCATTACTACTCCGCCTCGCTTGTACTGACTGCCTTCGCGCCACTGCTTTCGCACCACCTGGATTAACTGCTCCAGCATCTCCTGCGTGTTGGCTGTGGGTGGCTGAAAGGTCAGTGTGGCGCTGATGGATGGCGAGGGCTGGTTGCTGAACCGCGACGAGTGGGCGAACACCAGCATATACTTGCACACGCTATGTTGCTTGCGTAACTTTAGCGCGGCGTGCGCGCAGAACTCGCTCAACGCATGCTCCAGCAGCGAGCGGTCGGTCACGGGGTGAGCAAACGTACGGCTGTAGGTGATCGACTGCTTCATGGGCAAATCGCGGTTCAGAATACAGGCTGTGCCGTTCAACTCGCGCCAGGTTTCCCAACCCGTCTTATGCAGCAGGTTTCGGGCATACGCCTCGCTACGGTCTGCAAAATCCAACGCCGTCTGCACACCGGCACTCTCCAACTTCTTGCACGTCTGCCTACCTATTCCCCATATATCTCCTATCGGCACGGTGGACAATGCCTTGCGGCGTTTGTCTTCGCTGTCGATGATACACACGCCGTGATAACCGGCATAATGTTTCGCATAATCGGCGGCTATCTTGCACAATGTTTTGGAGGGTGCTATGCCAAACGACACGGGAACGCCTATGCCCTGCAGAATCTCCTTACGGATAGCGCGGCACATATCTACCATCTCTTCGTGCGCAGCCATGTGCGACAGGTCAAGAAACGCCTCGTCAATGGAGTATTGCTGCAGGTCGTCGGTGTAATTGGCAAGGATGTGCATGATACGCGAGCTCAGATCGCCGTACAACGCAAAGTTCGACGAGAAGTGTACTATCCCGTATTGCTTCACCTGCTGCTGTATCTGATAGAACGGCACGCCCATCTTTATACCGAGACGCTTCACCTCGTTGCTGCGGGCTATCACACAGCCGTCATTACCCGATAGCACAAGCACGGGTTTGTCACGCAGGTCGGGACGGAACACCCGTTCACAACTGACAAAGAAATTATTGCAATCCGCCAGTGCAAACATTGCTACTGCGCCAAGCGCTCCTTAACACGTCTGAAAAACACCTTTGCCGAACGCATGTGCCCGCCATAGTCGCCAAAGTCATAAGTGACGTTCGGTAGGTCCTGCCAGCAACGTTGCAGATGTTCGGCGCAACGGAATGTGACTATCGGGTCGTTGTAGGAATGCAGGATATATACGGGCGTCACAGGCCGCCACTCCGGGCAGATAACCTGCTGCCCTACTTCGCAACTGTCCAGTGGATAATGCACCAGGCTGGAGCGCAACAGCCCTTCGTACATCCGTCGTGTATCGGGTTGCGTCTTGTCGGCACCGTAGGCGGTCAGCCAATGGCTGACTTTGTGATTCAGCATGCGCAGATACAGTTCAGGGAACGTATGCGTCTTGGAGGTTACATAGTCGTCGTAATGTTTGTCCAACTCGGGCGTGAAGAACTGCTCGCGCTGCAGATGGAGGTCATAGGCGGCACTCGTACCCATCACGAGCATCGGTATAACCATCGGCATGCCTACTTTGTTCTCCGCCACCGCCACATCATAGGTGGCTGCTACATCGTACGGTCCACTACCGGCGTAGCAGCCGGTGACATGTACGCGGTCGGCATAGTTCTGCTCCAGCAGTTTAAGTACCCACAGCGCTGTTGCACCGCCCTGCGAGAATCCCACTACGCTGATTGTATCCACAGTCAGGTGGCGGGCGGGTTTCGTGGCCTGCAACATACTGTCAACAGCGGCACGCGACGCCAGCAGCATATCCACGGTATTGCGCGCCGTGAGTTCGCCGTGCAGGTACGGATGAACCCTGTCGCGCGTCGCACCGTAGCCTATGTAGTCGGGCATGATCAGCACATAATCGTTCCGCAGAAAACGCTCCTCACCCGAGCCGCCGGTTGAGGGAACCTCAGCGTTGGAGGCTATCGTGTAGTGCGGCAACAGAATGATTCCTTTGGGGTGTTCGGGCATATAGATCTTACCCGACAATGTCAGACTGTCGCCGTGCTGGTCAACCGAGGTGTAGTACAACACATGCTCCAGCACGCCGCCTTTCTTTGCCGGGGCTGCCTTCTGCTGACGGGTGGAGGCACATGCGCCAAGCAACACCGCCACTGCTACGAGCGATAGAATCTGTCTGTACATCTTCCTGCTATTTACGTCCCGAATGACCGAATCCTCCGGCACCGCGCTCGGTGGCACTCAGTTCGTTCACCTCCACCACCTCCGGCTGCTCATGACGTGCAATCACCATCTGGCAGATGCGCTCGCCGGGTTCGATGGTCTGGTCCTCACTACTCAGGTTGATCAGGATGACGCCTACCTCGCCACGGTAGTCGGCATCTATCGTGCCGGGAGTGTTCAGCACGGTTATGCCGCGCTTGAGTGCCATACCGCTGCGCGGACGAATCTGCGCCTCGTAGCCCGCAGGCAGTTCGATGAACAAACCCGTAGGTATCAGTCTGCGCTCCAGCGGATGCAGAGTGACAGGCTCGGATATATTACAGCGAATGTCCATGCCGGCGGCCTGCGCGCTCTCGTAGCGGGGAAGAGGATTGGTACTCTTGTTGATGATGCGTAATTCCATATCTGTCGATTTTTTCTGCAAAGATACAAATATTTTCGGAAAATTACAAATTATTTTCGGAAAATTTGCATTTTTCAAATCCTTTAATTTTTATCACAACTCCGCCAAGATGGCAATAATCCGCTCTGCCGCATGCCCGTCCCACAACTCCGGGATAGCCCCTTTCTTCCACTCTCCGGCAAACAGTTTGTCCAGCGCCGGCTTGATGGCCTCGGGGTTCGTACCGATCAGCTCATTCGTTCCCACCGTGCAGGTCTCCGGCCGCTCTGTATTGTCGCGCAGCGTGATACAGGGCACGCCCATCACCGTTGTCTCTTCAGTTATACCTCCGCTGTCCGTCACTACGGCTTTGGCGCGTTCTACCAGATAGTTGAACTCCAGGTATCCCAACGGCTCCACGATATGCAGGTTCGGAAAGCGCTCCTCAATCGTTAACTCGTTCATTCCTTCACTCATTAACTCTTTAAGGATTTTCGCCGTTCTCGGATGTATCGGGAAGATCACCGGCAGTCCATGCACATTATCAATGATCTGCTCCATCATAGCGCGCAGATGGTTCTCTTCGTCCACGTTAGCCGGACGGTGCATGGTCATAACGATATACTGTTTCTCGTTTAGCCCTAACCTATCCCACACCTCGGGCTTCCTGAATCGTGCTCTGTTCGCCAACAGCGTATCAATCATCACATTGCCCACATGCCAGACTTTCTGCGGCACCCGCTCATAGGCATACTTATCCTCCGGCAAAGACTTGCCACTATCAACTTTCGAACTTCTCTCAACACTCAACTCTAAACTCTCAACCAATTCGGCTCCTTGCCGTACAAGGTTCCTATTCGCCACCTCGCTCGTTGTGAACATATAATCCGCCAGACAATCCGTCACCATACGGTTGATCTCCTCCGGCATCGTCAAGTCCCATGAGCGAATACCCGCCTCCACATGGCATACTTTGGTGTTCAGTTTCTTCGCTACGATCGAGCAAGCCATGGTGCTCGTCACATCGCCTACCACCAGCACCACATCCGTCGGATGCGCCAACAGTTCTTTCTCAAACTCCACCATGATATGTGCCGTCTGCTCCGCCTGCGTGCCGCCACCACAACCGAGGTTCACATCAGGAGCAGGTATGCCCAGTTCCTCAAAGAACGTGTCACTCATGTTCTTGTCATAGTGCTGCCCGGTGTGTACGAGCCTGAACTGCACATTCTTCCCTTGCTTCTGTGCCGCCTGAATGGCATGTATCAGCGCTGCAATCTTCATAAAATTGGGTCTCGCCCCTGCAATCAATGTTATATGCATCGTTTTAAAATATTATCTGATTATTTTTTATGCATTCTTGCCAATTTGACATCATGATTCCTGTTTCAAAAAATCAAATCTTTCTCATCCATTTCTGCCGCATCAATGACCTTCATGAACATCACGAAATACACTTTTCAATAAAAAACTTCATTTTTCACCAAATCCGCCCCCTCTTGTTGGTCTTTTGGGTACTTTTAGACATACATCAAATATCAAAAAATCGAAATTCATACATCATACATCACACATCGCGTCAGCGCCTCCTATCTCCTATTTCCTATTGCGCGCAATCATTCAGTACCAACACCTCCGCAGTTTCTCCACCTCTGCCTCCATCTTTTTCGGATTCTGCTTCTTCAGTTTCGCCAAATTCACCAACTTCCACTGCACAGACGGATAATCCTTGAAATACGCAAACTCATACCTGTCCCACATCGGTTCCCCTTGCTCAAAGCTCAACAAAAACCGCTTGTCGTCCTCCGTCAGCATCGCATTCACATCCCGTATCAACAGCAACCGCGTCTGCTCAAATTCCTCATACGTAAACGACACATCCGTCATGCCTTCAAACTGATTGACCATAGCTTCTCGCTGATCTATCAGTGCTGGAGCCAATGACTCATAGATTGGTCTATCGCTGCCCAACAAGCAGAAAATCAACCCTTCTCGCACCTCGTTCATCGACATCTCCATGTACTTCACATCGAACAAGTCCCTCGGATGCTGCCGAGACAATGCCGCAGAGATCTTCCCTCCGTACAGCAACGTCTGCGGCACGATTATCGCTTCACAATACACCTCAAACTCGGCTTGCGCCTTCTCGCACACAGGCACCAGTCGCGCCTCACCTCCGACAATCCCGCGTTTTGTCTGGTTCACTTCCACCTTCACTTGCAACCCACGCCACTCACACAGCAACTTACACGTCGCATAGTTCGGCACGACATGCAAACCCGGGATACCCTTCTGCGCCTTCTCTGCCATCGCCTTCAGATGCGCGTTGATGTCGCTCAGACTCTCCTCGCGTCCGCCCAACGGCATGTATGTCAGATCAATATCCACCGAGTAACGCAACATGTCCTTTATAAATAGGTTGATAGCCGTACCTCCATGCACAGCAAACACACCTTCGTTCGTTACATACGGCATCAGTCGTAACAAGAACGCCACTTTGCGCGCATAAACAGGATTAAACATAGTTGTACAAATCAGCAGGTATGGTCATGTTATATTTGCTCACATATTTGCCTTGCGGCACAATCATCCGTCTCCCGCTTCCGGTATCTATCCTACTCATATCCAGTGCTTTCAACCACGGATGGTTTGCTTTCTCTGCCATATATAGAAACAGCCGTTTCACCTTCACTGAACTGCATCTCTCCAGTAGCTCTTGCAGCACTTTCGGCCTTAGTGTTGTCAGCAACTCCATCAGGTAATACGTATCCAACAACGATGTCGTCGCATTGGGCCTGTTCAAACACTCTAATATCGCTCTTTCCGGACAAGACACCCACAACCGATGTCCTTCTATTTCCATCTCGTCCACCCCTTCCGTCTCCAACAACGACGATGTTTGATACCGCAATGTCCTGTCCCATTCATACTCCATGAACCATTCAGGCAACTTCTGATTTGGTTTCCCAAAGAGAAAAGCCAACGGTTTGCCCATAGGCACATAGTGCATATAGCCGCGCAACTCCAACGCAGTCTCGGCTCCTATCGTGCATTGCTTGTCGAGTTGCTGATTGTACGCGGATAAGGCGCTGAACAGACTCACACTCGCTCCGGCTATCTTGTACACTCCGTATGCCACTTTTTCCAACCAACCGTTTTGAACGTATGTCGCTTGTTCGGATGCATTCACTCCTTTCGTACTTAACCACGAACTAAACAATAACGTCTCGCCACCTATTTCATCGATTATTTGCTTAATTTTCGTCGCCATACTATAATAAAATTATATTTTTACGAATAATTCTGCGCAAAGTTACAACAAATTAATCAAATTTGCAAATAATTCGGACAAAAATTCCATCTTTCTTACTTTTGCAAGACTCTTGCCAAATTTCGGGATTATTGTTGGTAATTGTTGACTGATTAATCCCTTACGCGCGGCAAAGCATTTTCCGCCTTTTTTGATTACCTAAATATTACTTAAACCGTTTCTAAAACTCTGCGTTAGCATGGCGAGCTTCATCATGATTTCTGTTTCAAAAAATCAAATCTTTCTCATCCATTTCTGCCGCATCAATGACCTTCA
>CALZOG010000079.1 GCA_945827635.1 uncultured Bacteroidales bacterium | reverse complement strand
TTGCAGATGAGAACATTCTTTGACAAATCCAAATCGTCAAAGTGCTCAACTACATTTTGATTGTTGACGATATCATTAGGATACTCGGCTTGCACGCTAAACAAGTCAAGTTCTGGAATTTGAGATTTATTTGTGCTTTTTTTCATAATCTAAATAAACGTAATTGCGTTTCGACTATCGTGCACTTTTCGCGCATCGTTACGCGAACTGTTTACTAATCCTTTCATCTTTCAATTTTCACCTTTCAACACCTTCAAGAATTCCTGCTCGTTCATCAGTCGTACTCCCAGACTCTGTGCTTTCTCGAGTTTACTCGGCCCCATGTTTTCGCCGGCAAGGATAAAGTCCGTTTTCTTGCTCACCGACCCGCTGTTCTTGCCGCCGTAGTCCTCTATCATCTGTTTGTACTCGTCACGCGAGTGATGGGTGAAAGTGCCGGATATAACGATCGTTTTCCCTGCCAGTACCTGCGGCACGCTGACTGCTGACTGCTGATTGCTCACATCTGCCATCTGCAGTCCTGCCGCTTGCAGCCGTGTGATGATCTCTAAATTTCGTATGTCTGCAAAGTACGCCACGATGTTGTCTGCAATCTGTTCACCCACATCTTCTATTCCCATCAGTTCATCCTTGCTCGCCCATTGCAGCGCGTCTATCGAGCGGAACCGTTTGGCAATCTTCTTTGCTGTTGTCTCGCCTACCATCCGTATGCCCAATGCAAACAGCACGCGTGCCCATGGCACTTGTTTCGAGCCTTCTATTGCTTGCAGTATGTTCTGCGCGGACTTCTCGCCAAGGCGTTCCTGTGCTGCCAGATCTTCCTGTTTCAGCGAGTAGATATCTGCAATCGAGTGGAGCAATCCATTCTCATACAGCATACCTATCGTTTCGCTGCCCAAACCCTCAATGTTCATCGCCTTGCGGCTGACGAAATGCTCCAATTTCCCTTTCAACTGCGGCGGACAACTCACCTCGTTCGGGCAACGCCACGCCGCCTCGCCTTCAACGCGCACCAGTGTCGTCCCGCACTCCGGACACACTTCTGGGAATATATATGGCTTTGAGTCTACAAGACGGTCTTTCGACTTTTCTCTTTCGACTATTTTCGGAATAATCTCTCCGCCTTTCTCTACATACACTTTGTCGCCCTCTTGTATACCCAACTGCCGGATAAAATCTTCGTTGTGCAGTGTAGCCCGTTGCACCATTGTCCCCGACAACTGCACCGGCTCAAGATTCGCCACAGGTGTCACTACGCCCGTTCGCCCTACCTGATAGGTGATCTGTTTCAGCAAGGTCAGTTGCCGTTCGGCTGCAAACTTGTATGCTATTGCCCAGCGTGGCGACTTGGCGGTGTAGCCCAACTCCTCTTGTTCTGCCAGATCGTTCACTTTCAGCACGATACCGTCCGTCGCTACCGGCAGGTTCTTTCTCTCCATATCCCAATAGGCAATGAACGCCATTACCTCATCCACGTTCTTGCAAACCTTGATTGCATCGCTCACCGGGAATCCCCATTTCCTCGCCAATTCCAGCCGTTCGTAATGAGTCTTGCCGGGCAGATGTTCGCCTAACATGTAGTACAGGTAACATGTCAATCCTCGCCGTGCTACTTCCTTGCTGTCTTGCAGTTTCAGTGTGCCCGAGGCGGCGTTCCTCGGATTGGCGAACAGCGGTTCTTCCTGTTCTTCCCGCTGCTTGTTCAACGCCTCAAACCGCTCCCACGGCAGCAGCACCTCACCCCGCAACTCAAGTCGTTTAGGCGTGTTTGTCAGAGTCTGTGGTATGGATGTGATTGTTTTGATGTTAGGTAAGACATCATCGCCTTCCGTACCGTCGCCTCGCGTCACGGCGTGCACCAGTTTGCCGTTTTCGTACCACAGCGATATGCTCAATCCGTCGTATTTCAGTTCGGCAACAATCTCCACGTTCGCCGGCAGTTTCCTTACCCAATCTTCCACTTCCTCTCTGGAGTACGTGTTTGCCAGCGACAGCATTGGATATCTGTGCCGTATCCGCGCAAACCCTTCGCTGCTTTCGACTTTCGACTTTTGACTTTCGACTATATCCGATCCCACTTTCTGTGTCGGACTTTCCGGATCGTACATCTCAGGATGCGCTGCCTCCAACTCTTGCAGCCGGTGCATCTTCTCGTCAAACTCGCGGTCGGACATAGTCGGAGCCGACAGAACATAGTATTTGTAGTTCTGTTCCGCCAGTTCTTCACGCAGAGCTTTGATCTCCTGCTCGGCGGTCAATCCTGCTTCTTCTATCGGCAAACTGTCAAATAAATCCATCCTTTACTTCCTCATCTTCAACGCCATGATTTTCCCCGCATAATATATCCTCAGCACGTACATTCCTCCCGGCAAACCGGCTCCAATCACGCACGGCGACTCTTCTATTCGTGTCGTGCCTTGCACGAGCGTACCTGTTATGTCATAAATCTCGTAGTACCCGTGCTGCCCGCCCAGGTCGCCTACGTTCGTCAATTCGATCTCGCCATCAACATTTGCTATCCGAACCAGACTGATCAACTCTTCTTCATGCCGTTTGATGGATTTGGTGCTGTCCAGACGCAAACCTACCAGCACCGGGTCGTGATCGCTGTAGCGGAACACGGTCTGGTCGTTCGACTTGTCGTACGTATATTCGTCCGACTCGTCGGAGTTAACGTGCCATGCGCCCATGCCTGTCACCTGGTTGATCAGCGCTTTGTTGGCTATAGCGTGGTCGAGGTAGCCCGCCTGTTCGCCAAATACGTACGAGTAACTGCTGTCTGCATGGAAATACCGGTGCAGATCGTACATCCCTGCGTCGGTAAACTTCCGTATCGGGTCTTCTTTCGCGTAGGCGTTCAGGTCGCCCATGATCAGCACATCGTTATCTTCGTAGTAGTTCTGGTAACCTTCCATTACTTGCAGCACGCTTTGTGCTTCTTGCACGCGGCTGTAGTTGAATGTCCCTTGACCGTCACCTTGGTCGGCGTTCTTGCCTGTGCCGCTGCCGGATTTGGCTTTGAAGTGGTTGATACTGTATATGAACCGCTCGTTGTTCTCTATCAGGATAAACCCTTGCACCATCTTCCTGTGCTTGACTATCGAGTTGTTCTGTGATATGATTCCTACCGGCTGTATCCTGTCGCTGTTATACACATAACCCGACTTCGTGTACGATCCGTCCACTGCGCCTCCGTCGTTCACGTAATCGTAATGACTGCCCGTCAGCGATGTCAGGTCGGCTGCTATCTCTGCCAAAGCCGCCTGACCTTGTTCTATCTCCACCAATCCATATACATCCGCATGAATCTCAGCCAACGCTTTCTTCACTTTTGTGCGTTGTTTCAGGTGCTCGTACGAGTCGTCAGGTCCGTAGCCCGTTCCTAAACTCTGCACAAGATAATACTCCAAGTTAGCGCAGCACACCAGCACGTTGTGCTCGCCTGTCATATCCACATTCGGCAACGTGTGTTCTATCGCCGCACGTGTGTTGTTCCCTTCCCATTTGCCGGATACGAACTTCAGTTCCATGTCATCCGTCACAACGGCTTTCAGGTTGTGCAGCCGCTCGCCGTTTCGCTTGTAGCCGCAACCGGTCAGCGTGAACGTCGCGGTTTTGTTCAGTTTGCTCACTTCTTTGTACTCATCGGTCAGCGGCTGGGCTTGATTCGTCGGACTGAACACGCGTCGCACACTCATGGTCAGACCATTGAAGCCGCCGTAGCCGTAGTTCCTGTTCACGATCACTGGCACGCTGAACTGAACCGTGTCGCCGTACCTGTAATTGTTCAGCACACTGTTCGACCACGTTGCCGGATTATCCACAACGATCGGATAAACCTTCGCTTCCGCGCGAACGCCTATCGCTAATATCACTGCCGCGAATGTACAACGCAGCACTTGTCTTGAAATGATTGTCATGTCTATTCTTATTTATTGCAGCAGATATTTCTGCCCGTCTTGTACTACTATGCCTTTATATTTCGCATCCACCTGCATGCCTAAAATGTTGTACATCGGCTTGGTGCTGTCCAGTGCTTTCCGCTCGCGAACATCTTCTACGCCGGTCGCAATCAGCTTGGTCTCAAACTCTGTTACGATCACTTTCTCCCCTTGACCGTTCAACGTGTACAACGCATTGATTGTCGCAGCCTCGCCGTGACTCTCGTATGGCACTACGCCGTACGACGCACCCGATGGCGATACGTTCACCTTACTGAAGTCCGAACTGCCGAAACCTGACAGAGCAGGACCGCCGGTCTCATCCAACTTCTTGCCGAACTTGGCATCTCTGATTCGCCTTCTCACAGCGGCTGCCGACGGTAACGAGCGAACGTGCATGTTCGCATCGAACGTGATTGTCGCATCCGGCGTACCGATGATTGGTACTGTACCTTCGGCCAACAGCGTACCTGAGCCCGTGATCACGATGTTTGCCGTGGAGGCAATCACCGTGTCCGCAATGATTATCGACGCCTTGTCCAGCACGATCGTCAACGGCACGTCACCCGTATAGTTGATCGCTACCGTCTCTTCTTCGCCTACTGTCCATTCGGTTCCGTTGAATGTCAACGTGTTCTCTGCTATGTCGTAGATCATTGTTCCGTCGCCTAACAGGTCAACAGGATCGGTGTTCGTGCTGTCACCAGGAGTGATCGTTATGCCGAACACGGTTATCTCTGCAGGCTCAAGCGTGTCGCCGGCTATAGGCTGGATGTTCTCAAAGTAGTTCCAGCCTTCTGCAGCCTGATAGTTTGGCACGGCTTTCGCACGCACATACAATGGTATAGTACTCGGCACGTTGTCAAATACAGGATTGTCTGCCGTGCCTATCAGTACCGGAGGAATAACAGCCTCGCATTGTATCTCTTGCAGACCCGTACACCCGGCAAACGCGCCGCCGTAGATCTCTTTCAACTCGCTTGACAACGCTACCATCGGCAACTTCCCGCACAGGTAGAACGCGTTGTCGCCGATGCTCGTCACTGTGGACGGTATCTGCACGCGGCTCAGCGAGTGGCAGTACGCAAACAGATTGGCAGGAATCTGCTGCAACTCCGCCGGCAGAATTGCCGAATACAAACCGCTGCAATATGCAAACGCATCATGACCGATGTAACGTACGCTCTTCGGCAGTGTGATCTGCTCCAAACTGTAGCAACTATCAAACGCGTGAATGTCTATCGTATCCACAAACTCCGGCAGTGCAATGAACTTCAGATTTTCCAAATGGTAGAACGCATACTTCGACACTTTCGTCACACTCCCTTCCATAATCACCGTGTCTATCCGCTCCATGAACTTCGAGTATGTTGCCGGATTGTCAGGCGTGAAGTCCCACATCTCACCGCCGCCGCTTAGCATCAGCGTCTTGCCTGTCAACGTCCAGGTTACCTTGTCGCCGCACATGCCGCTCTGCTCTTCCTCGCCCGCGATCGACCATGGCACACTCAGCATAGGCTGTATGATCTTTACTCCGTCTGTCGGACTCAAACTCACCTGTGGCAGTACTCCTGAAGTTACGTTGCCTGTTTCGACGCCTATTACTCCTACCTTCAATTCTTTAATCTCAACCGGCAGCAGCGACAAGGCTATCGCACCTTCTATCCTTGCATGGTCGCTGGTTTCCTCTTCTACGGGCAAACATGCGCATATCGGCGAAACAGGCAACTCAATCATTTCCCAGGTCTGAGTGCTTTCTTGATAAACGAGTATATTGGCATTGGCAAACTGAGTGCGCGGAGAACCGGCAATCTGCACATTGGTTAAATCCTGCCATACATCCTCATCATTGAACATTGTCATACCCGTTGTGCTCAAACCGCCGGTGTGCAACATAATATTTATCTTGTCCGTGACGTAGTCCGTGCCTGCTTCTTGCACCTGCGTGCTGTTAGTGTATTCTATGTAGAAAAACAGACTGTCGCCGTTTACAAAGAATTGCGCCTTATTCATCCCTGTGTACCGGGCATTATCGTCCGAACTTGCGCTCACGCAAATGTTCGGAAACTCTTTCTCCAGTGCTGCCCAATCGCTGAAATCTCCTTCGATCGTAATCGGCGAACTGACCGTCGCTCCGTCACCGCCTGTTACATCTCCGTCGGCCGTTCCTCCGTCGCCGCCTGTTGATTGTGCCAACGCCACGTGGCTGGGCAGCAGTACGATCATGCTCGTCACCAGAGACATGATTATCGAGTTAATGTGTTTCATATAAGTATTTTTAATAGTTGTCTGTTCCCTGTCACTTTTTACGCGCTGCAAAGATACAAAAAATTTTGCATTTATGCAAATAATTCTCGCTTTTTATGCAAATAATTCGTACTTTTTTTCATTTTTTCGGCATCTTTTTGCACGAACATTTGCATATATCACTTTTTTTTCGTACCTTTGTGCCCGATTTGCTAAATATCCTCCTCCGTAAGGCATCCGGTCCGTTCCCGATTCGTTTTCGGTCCGTTTCCGATGCATTTTCGATACCATATCGGACCCTTACCGCAGGATAACCGGAACATATCCGTAAGATAACTGTAAGATAATAGGCAAGAAATCAATTTATTCAACAAATACTATATATACGTAGTATATATACTTTTAATCGTTTTTCTATGGCAAAAGTACACAGATCGGATGGCTCTTTAGTAAGCGGCAAACTCTCTAAAAAGAGCAAAAAAGTTCACCGCACACGCAATGGCGCGGAATCTACCTATGAGATGGAGTGTTACAGCGGACCTGCTTCCAAAGCCCAAAAAGCAGCACGTAGCCTGCATGCCAAGATCTGTGCCGTACTCAATCCTTTGATGTCCGATCCCGAACAAGTCAAGGCGCTCGAGGCGCAAATGAAGGAATACAACAGCCGGCATCCGTCTGACAAGTTCCTGACCGTTCGCCAGTATGCTTACGAGCTGATCAAACGCAGCCTGCTTGACCGGAATCCTGTCGTTGCTGCCAAAGCCGACGCCAAAACACCACTCCCGCGTGGCTTGAAAATGTATATCAAACCGTTTGCCGAACTCTCCGCTGCCGAGATTTACGAGATCCTCAAGGCGCGATTCTCCGTTTTTGTCCTCGAGCAGGGTATTATGTATCTGGACGAAGATAACATCGATTATACCGCCACGCACCTCGCGCTGCGACGTGCAAGCAAGGTCATCGCCTATGCGCGGCTCTTTGAGCAACCCGGCGACAATACTCCTGCCTACGACGAAAAGTTCAACCTCCTGCCCTCGCCGCACGTACTCCGTGCCGGACGAATGCTCACGCTCGAACATGGCAAAGGCTACGGACGAATACTTCTCACCCGCCTCATTGCCGAAGCCAAACGACAAGGCGCTGACATCCTCCGCATTCATGCGCAACTGGACGCTGTGCCGTTCTACCGGCATTTCCGTTTTGCCAAAGTTGGCGAACCGTTCACCGAAGCCGGCATTCCACACGTACTCATGGAGCGCAAACTCACTTCTGCCAAACGCAAAAAATAGAGTTTGTTGACAACCACACACCCCTTTTCGCGCGTAAACGCGTACAAAAAACATTTATTTGCAAGAAAAATCAAAAAAAGTTTGCATATTTGCAAAATTTTTAGTATCTTTGTGGCGTAATTTGTGTTTGCACGCTAAATATATAAGAAATGAAAAAACTTCTTTTTATCCTTCCTATGCTCATGTTGAGCGTTATGCTGACTGCAGCACCTCGATCGCTGCGAGTTGTTGTCTTGGGCGATGATCCGATGATGGTTAGCGATGAGGCTACCGGTGCTGTCGGATATGCTACGTTGCTGCAGCCGTTCTTCGATGACGCGGTCACTGTGGACGTACAGGCTTCTTCCGTCTTGCTGCCTGCTGATCCCGATGTCTTGCTTGAGCCTGCCAACAAAGGCGACGTAGCTCTCATCTGCAAACTCCCCGTTGACGAGCAGGTGGAGGATAAGGTTGCTTCCGACATCTATCTTGCTCAACTCCTGCCTGTTGTGCAGACGGCTAAAAAGAAAGGTGTCAAACTCATCTGGCTCACTCCCGCTGCGCCGCGATACTTCACTGCCGATGGTACGCAGGTGCACCGCATGGGAATCTTCCCCGATGTCGTTCGCCATTTGTGCAAGCGTGACGCACGCCAACTCATCGATGTCGAGCAGATAACCTTCGATTGGATCACTACTGCCGGTTTGGACAGCACCGCTGCCGCTTTCCTGCCCGTGCAGCCCGCAATGCCCGTTGCGGCAAGCAAGGTCGCACGCGAGGGAAACTTGCTCACCCAAGCCGGTGCAGAGCAGGTCGCCGCGCTCATCGCCGAGGCTATACGTGCTGACAAAAAGAATATTCTCAACAAACGTCTGCGTTAATGAAACGTTACTTCTCTATCGTTGCTGCCTTGCTGCTCATCGCCGCAAGCAGCCCTGCACAGAAACTTGAACCTGTTCCCTATGGAGATATGGAAAGTTGGGTTGTGCGCCTTATCAAGGAGAGTGGTATAATCGGCGGCAGCACGCGCGCCTTGTACTGCCTCGGTAAGTCCGACACGATCCGTGTCAACAAACCATATGACTATGCCCGCAGCGGTAGTCCCTGGTCAAGCAGTAATGCCTATGCCAAGGTTGCCGGAGTGGAGAAGGGCGCATGCACCATGCGACCCGAGAAACGTGAAGGCGGTGGGTACTGCTGCCGTATGGATGTTGAACTCCAGCAGGTCAAAGCGCTCGGTATAGTCAATGTCGCTGTTGTAGCCGGTGGTACACTGTTTACCGGCAGAACCCTTGAGCCTATCAAGTCAACCGACAATCCGAACAAGAACATTGAGTGCGGTATTCCGTTCACAAAACGACCCAAAGCACTCGTCTTCGACTATAAGTGCAACGTCTCGCCCGAACAGACAATGACCAGCACCAAGGGCGGTGGCAAACCCAAGACAATAGCCGGACACGATTGCGCCAAGGTGTTTATCTTGCTTGAGCACCGATGGGAAGATGCCGAAGGCAATGTGCACGCCCTGCGTGTCGGAACAGGTATGGAACTCTTCGAAAAGACGGTCACCGCTTGGCAGAACGGACATCGCATAGAGGTGCACTACGGTGATATAACCAAAGAGCCGTTCTACAAACCGTACATGGCACTCAAGAGCAACATGTACACCACGAACAGCAAAGGTAAAATGGTGAATTTCATCGAGGAAGGTTGGGACGGAACAAAAACGCCCACGCACATGCATATCAACTTCTCCGCCGGTTCACAGGAGCCGTTTGTCGGACGCGAAGGAAACACGCTCTGGGTGGACAACGTAATGCTTGAATACTAATCGCTCAACCCTCAACACTCAACACTCAACACTCAACAAAATGCTCACGCAGTGGTCCATGACACAACAAGTAGTACTCGGCATCTTTGCCGCAACGTTCTTGTACCAAGTGTACTTCTACTTGCGCTATATCCTTGCCGCTGTGCTGCGAACCAAACCGCGTAAGGTGGATGCGGCAGACTCGCCTGTACAGCAACCGGGAGTGAGCGTTATTGTGTGCGCCAGAAATGAGGAACGTAACCTACGCGACTACCTGCAAGCCTTGCTCACGCAGGACTATCCCGAGTTCGAAGTGATTGTTGTGAACGACGGCAGTATAGACGATACGCGTACCTACCTTGAGTATTGGCAGAAGCGCTACAGGAATCTCAAACTGACCTTTGTGCCTGCCGGAGCAAAAGTAGGCTCTACCAAGAAACTCGCTATCACCCTCGGCGCCAAAGCCGCACAGTACGATTACTTGCTGCTTACCGATGCCGACTGCCGTCCTGAGTCCACACACTGGATCAGCGAGATGATGAAGGGTTTTGC
>CALZOG010000078.1 GCA_945827635.1 uncultured Bacteroidales bacterium | reverse complement strand
TAGCGCAACGGTCTGGGGGACCGGAGGTCGCAAGTTCGAATCTTGTCATCCCGACAAGCACAAAGAAAATCAGGAACCAATCAGTTCCTGTTTTTTTGTGAGCAAGGGGGCCACCAAGTTTACTTGAGAGGCAAACCTTGATTACAAAAAAAGGGAAGATGCAATCTTCATTTTCATTAGTGCTTTAGTCTACCCTTCCGCCGTGCAAGATTACGAAGAAATCTTGTCATCCCGACAAAAACAGCAGAGTTCATCGCTCTGCTGTTTTTTGTTTCACAGGCCGGTGTCAGGCTGCATACTCCTGCCCTCCGGCATCTTGCTTAATAGGCTGCCATCTGCTGCGCAACGGTGGACTTAACGAGGTCGGCAAACTCCTGAATAGTCATCTGCCCTTTGTCCTCGGCACCCTGTACGCGCACGCTGACCAGACCTTGCTCGGCTTCCTTCTCGCCAACAACGAGCATGAACGGGATATGTTTCAACTCGTTATCACGGATCTTACGCCCGAGTTTCTCGTTGCGGTCATCCACAAGTGTACGTACCTCCTGTGCCTCCAATATCTCCTGAACCTTGTGAGCATACTCGTTGCTCTTCTCGGAGATAGGCAGAACAACACACTGATCAGGCGTAAGCCACAGCGGGAACTTACCTGCTGTGTGCTCAATCAGCACGGCTACAAATCGCTCCATCGAACCGAACGGAGCACGGTGAATCATTACAGGGCGGTGCTTCTGGTTATCCTCGCCTACATATTCGAGTTCGAAACGCTCAGGCAGGTTGTAGTCCACCTGAATCGTACCTAACTGCCAACGACGACCGATTGCATCCTTCACCATAAAGTCCAGTTTTGGACCATAGAAGGCTGCCTCGCCGTACTCAACGCGGGCAGGAAGGTTCTTCTCCTTGCAAGCATCGATGATAGCCTGCTCGGCTTTTTCCCATATTTCGTCTGAACCTACATACTTCGTTGTGTTCTTCGGGTCGCGAAGCGAGATCTGTGCCTCAAAGTTCTGGAAGTCCAGCGCCTTGAAGATGATCTCAATGATCTCCATAACGCGAATAAACTCGTCCTTCACCTGATCCGGACGGCAGAAGATATGCGCATCATCCTGAGTGAACGAACGCACACGCGTCAGTCCGTGCAACTCGCCCGACTGCTCGTAACGATAAACCGTACCGAACTCAGCGCAGCGGAACGGCAGCTCCTTGTACGAGCGCGGCTGGTTCTTGAAGATCATACAGTGGTGAGGGCAGTTCATCGGCTTGAGCATATATACCTCGCCTTCCTCGGGAGTGCTGATGGGCTGAAACGAGTCCTTGCCGTAATGATCCCAGTGACCGGAGGTAACGTACAATTGCTTGGATCCGATATGCGGCGTGATAACCTGCTGATAGCCGTAACGCTTCTGGATGCGCTTCAGGAAATCTTCCAATCGCAGACGCAATGCCGTTCCCTTCGGCAGCCATACAGGCAGACCTTTGCCTATCATGTCGCTGAACATGAACAGCTCCATCTCCTTGCCTATCTTACGGTGGTCACGTTTCTTGGCTTCCTCCAGCAGAGTCAGATACTCGTCAAGCATCGCTTTCTTCGGGAACGATATACCGTAGATACGTGTCATCATAGGCCGCGAAGCATCACCGCGCCAGTAGGCCGCAGCACAACTCAGCACCTTGATTGCCTTGATCGGCTCGGTGCTCACCAGGTGAGGACCTTTGCACAGGTCGGTAAAGTTGCCTTGCGTATAGGTGGATATATGTCCGTCTTCCAACTCGCTGATCAGTTCGCACTTGTAACTCTGCCCCTTGTCACCAAACGCCTTGAGTGCGTCAGCCTTGCTGATCTGTTTCTTTACGAGTTGCTCTTTCTTGGCACGCAACTCCATCATTTTTGCTTCGATAGCTGGAAAGTCGCTATCCTTGATTACCTGACCTTCAGCAGGCAGAACGTCGTAATAGAAACCGTTCTCAATAGCAGGGCCTATACCGAACTGAATACCCGGATAAAGCTCCTGCAGAGCCTCAGCCATCAAGTGGCTGGACGTGTGCCAGAAGGCGTGTTTGGCCTCGGCATCTTCCCACTTATGCAGCCGAATCTGGGCATCAGACAAGATGGGCTGATTAAGTTCAACAATCTGCCACTCACCTGACTGCTTGATACTTGCACACAGGATATCCTGTGCCAGACGCGAACTGATACTTTCTGCTACCTGTAACGGGGTAACACCGTTTTCATACTCCCGAACACTGTTGTCGGGGAAAGTGATTTTTACCATATTTGATAAACGTACAAATGTTTATGCCCTGCAAGCCCACAACTGCCTGCACAGGCGGATATGTTTTTAGTTGTGATTCTTTGTTTTTTTGCTTTCTCTTATTTCAGCAACTCTTCTATCTGCTCATGCTCGGGGTTATGCGCTACGATCGTGCCGTCGCGACTGATAAGCACCGTGTGCGGTATAGAGGTTATGCCGTAAGCCCGACTGCCTTCATCGTTGTTGTCACGCAGTTGAAGCCACGTGAGTTCAAGATCTTCCACTGCCTTCAGCCACGCCTCTTCGCTCTCGTCCACCGACACGCCGACTACCGCCAAACGGTCAGCATGCTCTGCAAGCAGTTGCTTTATGCCGGGCATGGAACGCCGGCACGGACCGCACCAACTTGCCCAGAAATCTACAAGCAGAAAATCGCTCTTGCCCACATAATCGCTCAATGCTGCCGCTTCACCGTTAGGCAGTACGGCAGTAAAATCCGTGTACGCCAACCCTGTTGCCGTGCGTTGTTCAGCTAAAAATGCATCATAGTGCCGCTGCAAACCGCGCGACTCTATGCTATCCATGTCAAGCACGGCAAACGCCTGCTCTTTCTGCTCAAGGTCGAGCAGATAATACAGGTCTTTGAGTATGACATACGCCGCTTCCGACTCGGGCTGAGCCTGTTGCAGAGCAAACGCTTCTTCAATATACGCGTTCACAAGCGAGTCGGCCACCTCGGGTGACTCAACATTCTCCAATTGCTCAGTGATACGCTCGTCCAGGGCCTGATATTTATCCAGCAAACGGGCAGACTGATCCTCACGACGGCATGCCGACAACAATACTGCGGCACACAAAATGATGTAACAGAAACGATTCATTGCTATTTGTAATTTGATATTCGCCATTTACATGAACTATGCAGGCTACAAAGTTACGAAAAAATTTTGATATTTGCAAAAAATGTTGTATCTTTGTTGCGTTTTTAGGTAGAAATATTTCAATATATCAACATATATGGCAAAAATCTTAGTAATAGACGACGAGCGCGCTATTCGCAATATTCTCAAAGAGACTTTGGAATTCGAGGGATACAAGGTGGATATCGCGGAGAACGGAGCACAAGGCATTGAAATGGCGCAAGCCGGCAGTTACGACCTTATCTACAGCGACGTAAAAATGCCACAGATGGACGGCATTGAGTTACTTGCGGCGCTCAAGCAGCAGGACAGCAACTGTGCAGACGTGCCGGTGGTGATGATTTCCGGTCACGGCAACATTGAAACAGCCGTGGAGTGTATCAAGCAAGGCGCCTACGACTTCCTCGAGAAACCGCTCGAACTCAACCGACTGCTCGTTACCACACGACACGGCATTGACAGCAAGCAACTGCGGCATGAGGCTACCACACTGCGAAACGAAGCTACAGCACTCAAAAAGAAAGTCAACAGCAAGTACCAGATGATCGGTACAAGCAAAGCAATAGAGAACGTTCGCGAAATGATTGCCAAAGTTGCGCCAACCGAGGCGCGAGTGCTCATCACGGGTGAGAACGGTACAGGCAAGGAAGTCGTGGCACGTATGCTCTTCGAGCAAAGCAACCGCGCGGATATGCCGCTCGTCACATGCAACTGCGCCGCTATTCCGTCCGAACTGATCGAGAGCGAACTGTTCGGACACACCAAAGGCTCGTTTACGGGCGCTGTGAAAGACCGTGCCGGCAAGTTTGAGCAGGCAAACGGAGGCACACTCTTCCTCGATGAGATTGGTGACATGTCACTCGCCGCACAAACCAAAGTGCTGCGCGCTCTGCAAGAGGGTGAAGTCACACGCGTTGGCAGCGACAAACCTATTCAGGTCAACGTACGCGTCATTGCAGCCACCAACAAAGACCTGCACAAGGAAATCGAGAAAGGCACGTTCCGCGAAGACCTCTTCCACCGACTCAACGTTATACCCATTCACGTTCCGCCATTGGATGAGCGAAAAGAAGATATACCCGAACTCGTGGAGTTCTTCACAGCCCAGATCTGCGAGGAGCAAGGTTGGGCAGTCAAGCACTTTGCTCCGGCTGCTATCGCTGCACTGCAGAACCGCCACTGGCCAGGTAACATCCGCGAACTCAGAAACGTAGTCGAGCGACTGATCATCCTCTCCGGTCCAGAAATCTCCGCCAACGACATCGACCTCTTCGCCTGACATTATCCTTGTAATTACGAACAAACCTCGGGGTTTTCCCGAGGTTTCAATATATGCTCAATATATGCTGAATATATGCTGAATATATGCTTCACCCTACATCATAACTACCACTTCACAATAATCGCTAAATAATCATACTATTCCTCTGTTTTTTTCAATATCTCGCTTACTTCGTGCCGCACATAATCACATAACCTGCCTTGAATAGGCTTGTTATGCTTTTTTGCCTTGCGTTTAGCCTCCTCGTAGCGTGCTTGCCACATGGCACGCGCACCGGGATTATTCAATATACTCTTGCACGTCTCTATCAGACACTTAAAGTTCACCGCCACGGGCAGATTGGCTTTCTTCCGTTTGGTCTTTTCGCTCAACTCTGGCTTATTGCACACTGCAGCCCATTCGCCGTTTCCGGGAATATGCCGTGCATAGTGTCTTTTATCCAGATCACCACTCGCCTCATCTACCAACAGTGTCCACTTTACTTTCATTGCCGTAATATCGCTGTTATATTGTTGTAATATCGCTGTTATATTGCTGTAATATCGCTGTTATATTGCTGTTATAATGATAATGCTGCAATAATGCTGCAATAATGCTGTTTTTCACATTTTCCCCTTCTGCTGCATATTTGCAGCAGTCATCCGTCTGTCTCTCTTCTTTCAGCGCCACCTGTCTCTCTTCTTTCAGCGCCGCCCGTCTCTCTTCTGCCCTATGTTCAGAGTCTATGCCTCACGAAAATCTCCGCCGCTCACATAGAACACTTTGCTTGATCCTAATGGCTGCTCTTCACCATCTATTGTGCCTATCGGACGCACAATATCCGTCAGGTGCTGCCTATCGGTATCGGTCAGAAATATCTGCCCGAACTGCTCACCGCGAACAAGATTCACAATACGTGCCACACGCGTGGCATCGAGTTTGTCAAATATATCATCCAATAGCAGTATAGGTTTCCGACTGCTCACTGCTGACTGCTCACTGCTCAAGTACAATGCCTGCGCCAGTTTCATCGCAATGAGGTAAGTCTTTTGCTGCCCTTGACTGCCAACCCGCCGCAGCGGATAGTCGCCGAGTTGCATCTCCAGTTCATCCTTGTGCACGCCCTGCGAGGTCCATCCGAGAATCAGATCACGCTGCCGCGTGCGCTGCAAAGCCTCACCGAGTTCACGATCAAAGAGCTGAGAGCGATAAGTCAGTTGCGGCATTTCCTCTACCTCGGCTATCGTCTTGTACAAGTCGGCAAAGAGCGGCACAAACGCCTCAACAAACGCTTTGCGCTGAGCAAAGATATACATTGCATGCGGCACCATTTGCATCTCTATCACCTCAAACAGCTCTTCGGGAATGGATCGCTGGTCGCTATCGCCATACTGCTTCAGCAACGCATTGCGCTGTTTGACCAATGCGTTATACAGGTTCAGGTGCTCAAGGTAGGAGCGGTCTGTCTGACCGATCACTACGTCCATAAACCGCCGCCGCTCATCGCTGCCCTCGGCTATGAGTTGGCTATCTTCCGGCGATACCATTACCAGCGGAATAAGGCCTATATGATCCAGCATGCGCTGGTAATCTTTCTTCCCGCACCGGAATTGTTTCTTCTGTCCACGCCTTATGCCGCACGTCACCTGCATCGTTTCATCCTGATCGCTGTCCGCTGAATACACCCCCTGAATCATTGCGAACTCCGCATCGTGAAGGATGTTTTGCGAATCAATCGTATTGAATGCCGACTTGGTGAAACTCAGGTAATAGATTGCGTCCAGCAGGTTGGTCTTGCCCTGACCGTTCAAGCCGACAAAACAGTTAAGTTTGTCAGCAAACGTCAAGTCTGCCTCGCGGATATTCTTGAAGTTGATGATATGCAGTTCGTTCAGGGTCATTCGTTGAACTATGATTAGCGGTATTTATCCTCGTTGATATCATTGAGCACGCTCAGGTAACTGTCAAAGCGCGACTCTGCTATGCTATTACCTACCTCGGGCAGTACAGCGCAGCCGGGCTCGCCGCAGTGCAGGCAGTTGGAGTAGCGGCAGTCTCTGCTTATGCGGAAAATCTCGCGGAAGTAATGTCCCACCTCCTCCTTCTGCATATCCAGTGTGCCGAAGCCTTTTATTCCCGGAGTATCGATTAGCCAGCCGCCTTCGGGAAGAGGATACATCTCACTGAACGTAGTGGTGTGCATACCTGTGTCGTGCACCTGGCTGATATCCGCCGTACGGGTAAGCGTAGTGCCGAAGATAGCGTTCAGCAGCGTGGATTTGCCTACACCCGAGTTGCCGCTGAGCAATGTAGTTTTGCCGATAAACTCCTGCTTGAGTGCCTGTATATCATCATACATCGCACTGATAGCACAAGTGTGGTAACCCAGCGATTCATACATCTCACGCAATTCAGCAAGCTGCTGCAGTTCGTCGGGCGTAAACAGGTCTGTCTTGTTGAAAACTAACATAGCAGGTACGCTGTATGCCTCGCAGGTGGCAAGAAAACGGTCGATGAACGTGGTGGACGTTTGCGGATGGCTGATAGTAACGAGCAGTGCCGCCTGATCGATGTTCGCCGCCAGAATGTGCGACTGCTTGCTCAGATTCGTGCTACGGCGGATGATATAATTGCGCCGCGGCAAGACTGACGTGATCCACGCCGTGCCATCGGCTTGCTGCTCCAGCGTAACGTGGTCACCCACCGCCACGGGGTTGGTGGAGCGAATACCGGCTATACGCAGGTTTCCCTTGACACGGCAGTCAGCCACCGTACCATCGGCTGTCAGCACGCCCACGGTGCTACCGGTTATTTTTATCACCAGATTCATAACTTCTAAAACGCTTCAGTGGCAGTCAGGTAAAAACCGTAGCCCTTGATATCGCCCCACGAGGGATAAATATTGTTGCGCGCTACATCGGCACGTATATTGATCTTTGCACGATTGATAGTCAGTCGCAATCCGAGTCCGTAGCCGATCTTCGGTCGCGACCACTGCCAGTGCCGATAATCGTACACATCACCTGCGCCTACAAACGCACACGCCCTGATCCATCGCCAGATAGGAAAACGAAGTTCTGTCTGAAGTCCTACCATCGTGTTGTCGCGGTACATCCCGTATGGTATTCCTCGCACCAGATCCTGTCCGCCAAACGTAGGTAACATCTGGAACGGGATCTCACCGGGCGTAAGACTCGCCGCTATAGCAGCGCGCACCTGATAGCACCACACTACCTGCTTGCCTATAGGCAGATACTGACGAAAATCAATCTGCCCCGCTGTCAGTCCGCATGTCGAATGCCACCAGCGGTTGTAGTGACTGACACTCACCTTCAGCATCAGTCCCTTGTGCGGATAATAGACCTCGTCGCGCGAGTCAAACTGCGCCGTAACGCCTATACCCGGCATCTGTATCGTAACCCACTCATCGGCTCCTTGCATGAGCGTGCGCTCCCACAGATACTCGGCGTGCGGACCTATATACCAACTCCTGCCTACGTGCAACAGCGGTTGAATAAATGCATACCCGCGTTGCGAGTCGTATGGAGTGCCGTTACGGGCGTATGTGCCGGACTTGTTCGGCTCTGCACCTGTGCCATAGTAGGTATCCGGATAGTTGCGGTATCCTGCACGGAACTGCAGTAGCCATGGCAGTACTGTACCGAAATACAGCGTACCCTGCGCATTCACGTACCACTGCCTGTTCAGCGAGTAGGCTCCGCCAATCTGTATCACCGACGTGCGCGGACTGAACAGTTTGATGTACGCCTGTGCTGCGCCGCCGAACTCCCAACCGGTCTCCGGCGTATAGTTGATTACAGGCACTGCCATCGCAGGCCAGTTGGGCAACAGCAACTCTTCGTCCACCGACGTAGGCGACGCAGGCGGCTGCACATCGGCAGCGGACAGATGCACAACGCCTGCACACATTGCCAGAAGCAGGATTATATATCCGCGACCAGCCAAATCAGACAGTCATTATCTCCTTTTCCTTCTTGGCGTAGAGCTCGTCCATCTGGCGGATGTACTTGTCATGAAGCTTCTGTGCATCAGCCTCAGCATCTTTCTCTACGTCCTCAGGCATTCCTTCTTTCACCTGCTTCTTGAGCAGCTCTATCGCGTCGCGGCGTGCGTTGCGAACCGATACTTTGGCATTCTCCGCCTCGCCCTTGCACTGCTTGGCGAGTTGCTGACGACGCTCCTCGGTCAGCGGCGGCAGGATAAGACGAATAACCTCGCCGTTGTTACTCGGTGCCAACCCGATATTCGAATTGATGATAGCGCGCTCTATTTCGCCTATCAACTTCTTCTCCCACGGCTGGATGGCAATCGTACGTGCATCGGGAGTTGTGATTGTGGCTACATTGGCAAGCGGAGACATTGTGCCGTAATAATCAATACGGATGGCATCCAGAATACGTGCACTCGCTTTGCCGGCACGGATGTGTGCCAACGCGTCGTCCAGGAAGAGCACGGCTGCCTGCATCGACTCTTCAGCCTCGTTGAGGATTTGTTTTGCTTCGATCATAGTATGTTAATTTTAAGTGTTAGTCGAAAGAACGTCCCAGCGGGACTCAAAGACAAAAGCCTTATCAGTCTTTATTCTTTCAGTGTAGCGGTCTTTTTTCTTTCAGCGTAGCGGTCTATATATTACGGAGTAACCAGTGTACCTATCTTCTCACCCGCCATAACCTTTTGCAGGTTTCCTACCTTATCCATGTTAAACACATAGATCGGCATTTTATTCTCCTTGCACATTACGGTAGCAGTCTGGTCCATCACTTTCAGTCCGCGGCGAATCACTTCGTCGTAAGTAATCGTGTCGAACTTCGTTGCAGTAGGATCTTTCTCGGGGTCAGCTGTATAGATGCCGTCCACGCGAGTACCCTTGAGCATAACATCTGCCTTGATCTCCAGAGCACGCAACGACGAGCCCGTATCCGTAGTGAAGTACGGACTGCCTGTGCCTCCGGCCAAAATCACCACCTCGCCTTTGTTAAGCAGACGGATAGCCTTGTCGTTCGTGTAGAACTCGCCTATAGGCTCCATGCGGATGGATGTGAGCACCCGCGCACGCTGACCGATTGCGTCAAACGAGGTCTTCAATGCCAGCGCGTTGATCACAGTTGCCAACATTCCCATCTGATCGCCTTTCACACGGTCAAAACCTTGTTGGGCACCTGACATCCCACGGAAAATGTTTCCGCCACCTATCACGATGGCTACCTGTACGCCTTGTTCGGCTATCGCCTTGATCTGAGTCGTATAATCTTTCAGACGCTCAGGGTCTATGCCGTAGCCCTGCTTGCCCTGCAAACTCTCGCCTGAAAGTTTCAGTAAGATTCGTTTGTACTCCATATTATTGAAAAATTGATAATTATCTCATCTATCTTCTGTCAGCGCAGCGGTCTGTCAGCCGAAGGCGGTCTCTACTCTGTCAGCGCAGC
>CALZOG010000077.1 GCA_945827635.1 uncultured Bacteroidales bacterium | reverse complement strand
TCTGTCAGCGCAGCGGTCTGTCAGCCGAAGGCGGTCTCTACTCTGTCAGCGCAGCGGTCTGTCAGCCGAAGGCGGTCTCTACTCTGTCAGCGCAGCGGTCTGTCAGCCGAAGGCGGTCTCTACTCTGTCAGCGCAGCGGTCTGTCAGCCGAAGGCGGTCTCTACTCTGTCAGCGCAGCAGTCTGTCAGCCGAAGGCGGTCTCTACTCTGTCAGCGCAGCAGTCTGTCAGCCGAAGGCGGTCTCTACTCTGTCAGCGCAGCGGTCTGTCAGCGCAGCGGTCTAATTTGGCATACGCTAACAGCAGCGTTTTTGTCCCTTTGGTGTCAAACTCTATCTCTATCTTTTCGTTATCGTTCTCACGATATACACGCTGCACAGTACCTTGCCCGAACACCTTGTGGCCCACGCGGTCACCTTGTTTCCACTCAGTGGATACAGAATCCTGCACGGAGGTCTTTGGTTGCAGTCCTGCGGTCGGCTTGAGCGAACGCGCTGCCACGGGTGTTGACTGCTCTCTGCCACGCGATGATTGGGCAGTTCTTTCTCCCCATGGGCTGCGTTGTGCCGTTTCTCCCCACGACGACCGCATCGGCATCTCCGTCCACGGCGAGGGCTGCGTACTAACAGCACTGAGTTGCTGGATATATTGCCTGTCAATATCCTTCAGGAACCGTGACGGGTTACTGAAGTTCACTTGCCCGTTTTTCCAACGCTGGCTTGCATAAGTGAGGTAGCACTCCTGCTCGGCACGGGTGATTGCTACGTACAGCAACCGGCGTTCCTCCTCCAGTTCGCTCTCCGTCTGGCAGAACGGTGAAGGAAAGAGGTTCTCCTCCAGACCGACAATGAACACCACAGGAAACTCCAATCCCTTGGCAGCGTGTACGGTCATCATGGTCACACGCGAGGTGGTGTCGTCCGCGCCCTCGTCCTGATCGGTCAGCAGACTCACCTCATGGATAAAATCGGTGATACGCGTATCTTCGTTTTGTGCTGTGCGGTCGTCCACATACTGGCGAATACCGTTCAACAACTCCTCAAGGTTAGCCTTGCGGTCAACACCCTCCGCTGATACATCCAGCGCAGCGTCCGCCATCAGTCCGGACTGATTGAGTACAAGTTGCGCAAATTCAAAAGCATTCATTTCCTGCATTGCTGCAGTGAACCGTCCGATCATCTCGGCGAACGCCTGCAGTTTGCGTTGGGTGGCGGCAGCAATCTCTGCCGCATACACCTGCGGCGACTGCATCACGCGCAACATCGATACATTTTCCCGCAGTGCCGCGTCGCGCACGCGGCTGACGGTTGTGTCGCCTATGCTGCGCTTGGGCACGTTGGCTATACGCTCCAGCGCCTCGTTGTCGCTGTTGTTCGCAGCCAAACGGAAGTATGCTATTGCATCCTTTATCTCCTTGCGCTGATAGAACGACGTGCCGCCATAGATGCGGTAGGGAACACCCAGTTTGCGCATCTCTTCCTCCAGGTTACGGCTCTGCGAATTGGTGCGATAGAGAATGGCTATACCCTCATAGTCGCGTTTGTTCAGCCGGTGCAGTCCGAGTATCTGCCGTGCCACGGCGGCACTCTCCTCACGGTCGGTGCTGTAGCCGGTCAGATGCAGACGCTCGCCGGCCTCCTTCTCCGAATATACCTCCTTGTATATCTGCCCTTTGTTCTTGTGAATAAGACTGTTGGCAGCGTTCACAATGTTCTGCGTCGAGCGGTAGTTGCGCTCCAGTTTGAACAGTTTGGCACCTGTGTAACCGTTCTGGAAAGTAAGAATATTCTCGATTGTTGCCCCG
Organism: uncultured Bacteroidales bacterium; assembly: GCA_945827635.1. GTDB lineage: Bacteria > Bacteroidota > Bacteroidia > Bacteroidales > Paludibacteraceae > Colicola. Next base: position 8,107 of record CALZOG010000077.1, on the reverse strand, counting down.
CGGAAACTGTATATGCTCTGCGCGTCATCGCCCACCACACAAATATGGTTCTGCGGCTCTGCCAGCAGTTTGACGATCAGGTACTGCGTATGGTTGGTATCCTGATACTCATCCACGAGCACGTGCCAGAACCGTTGCTGGTAGCGCTCACGCACCTCGGCGTTGTTGCGCAGCAGCAGTACCGTGTACATCAGCAGGTCATCAAAGTCCATCGCATTGGCCTCCTTCAGCCTGCGGTTATACTCGGCATAGACGGACGGCATCTTGTACAACCGCTCCAAGCGGTCAATCTTCGCAAACTGTTCGTTCTGTGCGTATGCCTCAGGGAAGATAAACGCCGATTTGGCAGCACTGATCCGCTCAAGCACTGCACCCGGACGGTAGATCTTGTCATCGAGTTGCAAATCTTTTACAATCTTTTTTACCAGACTCTTCTGGTCGGCTGCGTCGTAGATGGTAAAATCTCGCGTGAATCCTATATACTCTGCCTCGGCGCGCAACATACGCGAACAGATGCTGTGGAACGTACCCATCCACAAGTAACGTCCTACATCCTCGCCCACCAGACGGATGATACGTTGCTTCATCTCACGCGCGGCTTTGTTGGTGAAGGTCAACGCGAGTATATGCCCTGCCGGTACACCCTGAGTCAGCAGGTAGGCAATCTTGTAGGTCAGCACACGAGTCTTGCCGGAACCGGCTCCGGCTATCACCAGCAACGGACCGTCGTTGTACGCAACGGCGGCACGCTGACTTTCGTTTAACTCGTCTATAAACTGCATTCCTGAGGTCAGATTACACTTTAACGCCACAAAGTTACAAAAAAATATTGATAAATCATAATTATTTGCGATTTTTTTTTGCAAAATTAGAAAAAAAACAGTAACTTTGTAGGCGAAAACGTAAAATGCAGCCACTTTCGACTTTCGACTTTCGACTAACGACTTTCGACTAACGACTTTCGACTAACGACTTTCGACTAACGACTACAATGCTACCTGTAGAATTTATCGACATAATGCAACAGCAGCTGGGTGCCCAGGCTCCCGAATTGTTCCATGCCCTGGAGCAGGAGCCCGTTACCTCTATCCGTCTCAACGACAAGATCGACGAGTTGTCGTTCGATGCGGATATCGACGAGGTGCCCTGGCACTACGATGGCTACTATCTGTCCGAACGTCCGCAGTTCACGCTGGACCCGCTGATGCATGCCGGTTGCTACTATGTACAGGAGGCTTCCTCTATGCTTATCCAGCGCGCACTGGAGCAATATGTGAGCGAGGACAGCGTGGTGCTGGACCTGTGCGCCGCGCCCGGAGGCAAAGCTACACTCATCAGCCAGTACCTGGGCGAACAGGGACTGCTGGTAGCCAACGAAGTCGTGCGGCAACGGGTGTTTATCCTCTCGGAGAACATCCAGAAGTGGGGCAACGGCAACACCGTTGTCACCCATAACGCACCGGCTCTGTTCGGCGAAGCACTGCCTAACACGTTCGACTGTGTGCTGGTGGACGCGCCCTGCTCCGGCGAGGGGATGTTCCGCAAGGACGAGCAGGCCATAGCCGAGTGGTCGCCCCGTAACGTACGAATGTGTGTTGACCGGCAGCGAACGATCCTGTATGATATGTGGGACGCACTCAAACCCGGAGGTATTCTTATCTACTCCACCTGCACGTTCAACCGACATGAGTGCGAGGAAAACGCACTGTGGATAGCCGATGAACTCGGTGCGGACATTCTGCCGCTCGGATTGGATCCCTCTTGGGGCATAACCGAGAGTATAGCCGGCTACCACTGTTACCCGCATCTGGTGCGGGGAGAAGGGTTCTACCTGTGCGTGCTGCGCAAGCACCGCAGAGATTTTGAGCCGCTCAACCTCAGGCGTGCCAAGCAACCCAACAGCACACCTATCACCGCCGAGGACCGCGAACTCGTACGCTCATGGCTCATCCATCCCGACGATTGGGCACTGCGGCAACTCGACCGGTTCATAACCGCCTACCCTGCCAAGTACAAAGAGCTGATCGACTATATGAGCACACGGTTCCTGTGCATCTCACTGGGCTTTGGATTGGCGGAAGAGCGCGGCAAACATTTTGCTCCGCAGCACAGCCTGTCAATGTCGAAAGCTACACGCCTGGAGGCATTCCCGCAACTGGAACTTAATCTGGAGAGTGCGCTGGCATACTTGCGCACCGAGGCACTGCCGCTTACCAACCTGCCACTCGGGCTACTGTTGGTTACTTATCACGGCGTACCGCTCGGGTTCGTCAAGAACGTAGGCTCGCGCTGCAACAACCTTTATCCCAAGGAATGGCGAATACGCAACTTATAACCCGCTGCCGACACCTGTTGGCTACCGCGCTGCTCCTGTTGTCGGGAGCAGGGGTGGTTTGTGCACAGCAGTGGCATACTACCATCGAGCTCAGCCACCCGGCGGAGATCAGTCTGCCGCTCGAGGTGAGCGATCTGCTGCTGGTGAACAACACCGTAGCTCACCCCGACCTGCCAACAGGCGCGTTCTACACGCTCATGGCTGCTGCCGAAACGCTCGAGGGGTCGGATTATCTGCCGTCGGTGCTCGAGACCTCGCAAAACAGCAGCGGCAGTCTGTACCGCAAACAACTGCTCAGCAACATGCAGGCTGACAGTCTGCTCACGCTCTACCAGAGTCAGGCGCTGCTCGTGCTCAACCAACTCATTGTTCATCCCTCTACCGAGGGTTTCCCTACCGACAACGATACGTATTACGCCTGCATGCAGGCTATTGCCGCATCCCACTGGACGCTGTTCTTCCGCAGCAGCGAGTCGGGTGCGCTCCACACGCGCACGATCATATACGCGGACACCTTGTATTGGGAGAGCGAGGCACTCAGCCAATCCGCAGCAGTCGAGGCGCTGCCTGACGCCGATATAGCCAGTAGCGAAATGTGCGTGTACGTGGGCGAGCACATGGCACAACGCCTGATGCCTACCGTGGAGACTACCGACCGCTATCTGTATGACCTGGGTAAGGACGATCCGGGTATGCAGTATTTTGCCCGCAAGCAGTGGCAGCAGGCTATCGATGCCTGGTCGCAGCCGCAGCGTAACGCGCGGCTCACTGCGTATGCAATGGCTAATTGTGCTGTGGCGTACGAGATCCTCGGCAACCCGGGCGCAGCGTATGCCGCTTGCGGTAGTGCACTAAGTGCGCTGGATAACCTTCGTTCTGCCGACGACCGCCAGCAGGCGGTAAACATACGCTACTACCAGACCCAACTCCGCAAACGCATGAACCCGTAACCTACTCCGACTCCTTTTCCCGCTTGTACCCCGCCCATTCCTCCTCCGACATCAGGTTCTCTTTCCGGCATCCGTTCATTTGCAAGACTTACTCTTCTTTGTAAATGCCATCCAACTCCCCTAATTGTCCGGGGATTGTGCTATGATAGAGATGTATTTCGGGAATATCCTCAATGGTCACGACATAGGTGTATGTCGGAGGGTTACGAAAATGATATTCATTTCCCACTCGCTTGCCATATAGGATTATACTGGGTTCGGAAACGACATTCTCCTCACGAAGCCATGCCGTATAACGCAACTGCCCATCAGGCATGCTGTCCACACGCGCTTGTACAGACCCTGCTTTGGTATGTTGCAGACAGGCTGCGTAGTTTTGCAGCGGTTCATATAGATGAGGATTGCACAACGTATCTTTGGCAGGCTTCAATATACCGTTCTCCCATATATATGCCAAGAATCGATCATTAAGATAATAGCTACCCGCTTGCAATATCGGATAATAAAGAGTAGCTGTTTCTTCATCGTATTTATACTGATAGTCATACCCCAAAGTACGTGCAAATCGGAAGTAATAGTCAGCGAAATTGTACTCAAACCCTATTTCAGAGGTCGTTTCGCCTTGTTCATTCACCATTATCGGCACTCGTTTCAGCTCATGCTCTTTAAGCTCGTATGTTATAAACGATTGATACCCATACGCACCACTTATACGAGTGTACGCATCAAAGATATATAGATGCCTTTTAGGATGTGGAAGGCAGTAGATAGCATTAACAGACGCACTTTCGCCTTCCCAATCCGGCAACCCCTCATATGTATAGACCTTATTCCCATCCTTTACGTCGTAGATGATACTCCATCCCCATGATGCATCTCGCGTATGATTGTTACGGCTATACAGACATATCTGCCCATCCGATGAAGACACAATAGTAACCGCATCTTCTTCCGCCTCGTCAGTTTCTGTAACAAAAAGCAACGAATCATCCTGCGTTTGGGAAGATGATTTTGTTTTAGCGCACCCCAACAGTATTACCGCCATCACAAGCAGTATAAAATAGTTACAGATTTTCACAGAATCAATCTCCTTCAATATACCATTCTCTAAACCAAGAACCATCCTCATTGAGCAACCCGACTAACCACGTGTCATCTTCGATGCCGTATCCATCACAATCGCCATGACTCCCCTCACGGAGACAGTATCGCATATCAATGCATGTTTCTTTATTGGAGCGGTAATATGGCTCTATCACCGAAAGGTCAAAAACAACAGACTTCTGCGTTTCACAAATCTCTTTGAGCTTGCTCCATTGGCCAAGAGCGTTCCACGCAGGCTGATAGGCGATACAAATTTCGCATTCAATGCGATTGACATCACCATTTTCTTTTTGCGCAGCAAGTGCGAGCTTAGGGATTATCTGCAGCGGGCACCCTTCCGGCACGATGATATCGACGCGCTCTTTAAAGGCAGTATATGCAGAGCCCACTCTCACCTTAAATTCCGGATTACGTCCCGCCAATGTTGCGGCATCGATTTTTCCTTTACGGAAAAGAATGAAGTCTTCTACCGCCGAGAGCCAATACTGATTCGTTTTAATGTCTGTCATGATTACGATACATTATGGGTAAATTTATCTTGTTGATTAGCAAGCACCTGTTTGTTGGGCAAACGACATCGTTCTGCCCCTCGCTCCACCCTATACAGGCGCAGGGTCAGGGATGCCAGTTTGTTGGAGACATGCGTAGTTCATTAATAATTTTCATAACTATTTTTTTTGCCTATATTTCTAAAAATGATACAAACAACAAAAGTATTGCGATAATTATTAGCAATGCTATCATCATATATTTCCAATAGAATTTGGATTGGTGTGACACATTATCTAATTCCGCCTAACAATTCATGCAAACCTTTCTAAAATCTTCATCCAGTGGATCGCTTTTTTCTCAATGGGTGTATAGGGATTCTTGCTATTGTGTCGCAACTTACCAAAAATATCAGACAAGTATTTGTAAGCCATATTTCATAAATCTTGACAAAAGGATTTTAGTTTCCAGCAGCCCAACGGAGATACATGGCAGCTTTTTCGTCCGCCTCTTTGGCATAACGGAGTTGGGTACGATAGTTATCCCACGCATCTTTAGCATAACGCTGTTGCGTTTTTGCCTTATCCATTGCCTCACGTGCATAGCGGGTCTGGGTATTAGCGCGGTCTATATCACCTTTCTTGCTGTAATACGCTGCTTCGCGCTGGTAGCCTTCGGCTTTTTTCATGTAATATTCAGCTTCACGCTCATACCCTTTGGCCTTCTTCTCATAGTACGCCGCCTCACGGCGATACCCCTCAGCCTTCTTTTGATAGTATTCCGCTTCAGAGAGGTTATCTGCGAAGAGACTAAGTAATCCGGCAACGAGCATAAGGAGGGTTATACAGAGTCTCATGGTTTAATAATCAAATATCTGATAATATTCGGGCATTTGGTATTTCTGATACTGAGATTCGTAAGAGGAACCGTCTTCTTTGTGTTTTTGATTGTATTCATTCTCATGATCACCCTTTACTACACGCCAATAGGTATGATTTTTGACATTATTACCGTATTTATAGGATGAATAGGTAAAGACTTCGATTATGTTATACTGATTATCAACCAGAATTGAGGACATCGTATTGTTTTCGAAAACTCGTTGTCCGTCCTCATTTTTTCCGACATATTTGTATTCGAAATCCTGAGGCTGCGCGTATCCCCATACAGACATCGTTTTTATTAACCTATTTTCGTAAATTTTAATGTAGAAACTTGTACTACTCTTACCAGTAACAGGCTGCTTCTGATCGTCATAGCCATATCCCGTATTGGTATAAATGCCTTCATGTAATACTTTGTCTACGTGCTGTTCAGGCATAATAAACAACAACACTGACAATATAGATATAATAAATTTCATAATTATTTTGATTTTAGAAATTTCAAATTCTTATCTCAAACTCGGAATAGCAGTAGAATCGGCTGCGCAATATCCATACAGCGAAAAACTACTTGTCAGTCTCCTTTATTACGACCTTTGCTCCCCAAGGTGCACCTGTTGCAGTGCCATTGTAATAAACAGAATCAACGCCTACAAAGGCATCATCGCTGATCACGGAAACACTATCCGGCGCTATGATACGGGTGATTTTTTTGCAGTAATCAAATGTGTGTGGACCAATATAGCGAACTGATGCAGGGATAGTAACAACGCCTCTAACCGATGGTGAGCACCCCAACAATTCAAGGCGACAAGAGTCGGCGTAGGCAAATGGGTATTCGCCGAAACCGTTGACAACGCACCCTCCATATAATTCGGTTACGTCTTCAGGATCAATATTGTATACCAATTGTCCGTTTTCCTGCCAACCATACATAATACCATGAGCAAACACATAGGGCAGGCGGGGATCCTTCACGTTCAGCATCCCACTGAATGCATCCGCTGCCAGAGATTTGATTGTTGAAGGTATGTTGAGGTTATCTAAACGATAACACCCGGCAAAAGCTTCTGGAAAAATTTCATTCAGTTGTTCCGGCATGACGACATGAGTCAATTGCAAGCAACCAGCGAAAGCTTCAGTACCAATAAATTCCATCTTCTTGGGCAGTATAACGGTCTGCAGATTTGGCATATCTGCACAGAGCATAGCAGCTACACTGCGTACTTTGTCGCCGAAAATGACATTGCGTACTGATTCCGGCATATAGGTGTCAGTGCGTTCAACTCTGCTTGAGTTGATTATCAGAGTCTGCACGTCAGTAAAACCGGCAAAAAACGACTCATATAGTTCTTCCATGTTTTCACCGATAACCAACGTGTGCACACATGGTTTGTTTATTAGCAGCAACCCCGTGGCACTCCCTGACTTGACCCTGTAGATACGATTCTTATATTTGACTGTTGGGGGAATAACCAGAGTATCCACACATATACTACCCTGTTCTGGTTCAGCGACGCCTTGCTCCTCTGCAAGATCATAATCATAATAAATGCCAGCCACACGCTTCTTTGTATCAAGGTAATAGTAGATGCCGTCAATTAGCACATTGTCGTGTGCACATATGGATATGACGATATCTAAAACGAAGATAATGATGAGTAGTATACGTTTCATGAAAAATAGATGAATTTGCGAAATCAAGTTTAAATTCTACATCTTAGAAAATAAGTGGTAATTTTTATTTCTCTGCAAGTTAATCTCGATGATAATGAGATATGACACAGACGGCTATCAATCACCTAATGCAAAAAGCCTGCACAAAGACAGGCTTTTTTGTCATATGTTCACGAGTTGTTACTATTCATGGGCTATTATCAAGCCATAATGTCCGACCTCATACCCTTCATTAAAGCTATATGCAGTAATCTCAATTCCATACTCTGCATCTTGTTCAGGGGATATATATACAATTGCGACAGAACTATCGTCATTGTCTTTTCCTATTTCTTGCCAATTGCCATCATCTTTCCGATATACTTTAACATCTATATCTTTAAATCGGAAATCGCCAAAAGCAACTATCATATAAGTCCACCCATGGGATAGATAACGAGTAGTCGCTTTAGACGTTCTTAGAATATCATACTCCATTCGAACGATTTCAAGGTTCATGTCATCTTCAATGTACTTGACTATCTCCTCTGCTCTATTCATGATAGGAGTCATTGTTGTCGTATTGTTGCCTGCATACATTGAAACGGTGGCAGAAAGATATATAAAAATAAATAACTTTTTCATTGTATTATGAATTAATATATTTCAAAATCTTTTGAACCGATTTT
>CALZOG010000076.1 GCA_945827635.1 uncultured Bacteroidales bacterium | reverse complement strand
AAAGCGTGGGGAGAATGATAGTCAAAAGTCAAAAGTCAAAAGTCGAAAGCTATAGAAATTAAAATTATAAATTGTAAATTTATATTGATACAGTGAAAAAGACGCACGAACCGGTATCACCGGATTATATCTTTGAGACAAGTTGGGAAGTTTGCAACCACGTAGGGGGCATCTACACCGTGCTGAGCACGCGCGCCGCTACGATGCAAGAGGAGCATCCGGATAAAGTGATCTTCTTCGGTCCTGATTGGGGCGAGCACTCCGACATCTATTTTGCCGAGGACCAATCCCTGTTCCCGAACTGGGAGCGTATCCACAATGCACGAATCGGCCGCTGGAAGATTCCCGGCAGCCCAATAGCTATCCTGCTGCGCTGGGAAGGTATAGCTGCGCAGAAAGATGCTATCTACGGTTGGGCGTGGGAGAAATTTCGGGTGCAAAGCCACGCCGCCTACGGCGATTACGACGAGAGTAGTCTGTTCGGTTATGCAGCCGGACAAGTGATGGAGAGCTTGTACAAGTATATAGTCGAAAGTCAAAAGTCGAAAGTCGAAAGCAGCAAAGAACCATTATTCTGCATGCATGCCAACGAGTGGCAGACGGCGTTTGCACTGTTCTACATCAAGGATCATTGTCCCAAGATCGGCACGCTGTTCACGACGCACGCCACAAGCATAGGCCGTTCGATAGCCGGCAACCATAAGCCGCTGTACGACCAGTTCAACTACTACAACGGCGACCAGATGGCTTACGAGCTGAACATGGTGAGCAAGCACTCGGCAGAGAAGCAGGCCGCACATCATGCCGACTGCTTCACGACAGTGAGCGACCTGACTGCACGCGAGTGCAAGCAACTGCTTGGCAAACAGCCGGATATAGTCACGCCCAACGGATTTGAGCCGGACTTTGTGCCGGTAGGCAGAGCCTACACCGCGCAGCGCAAAGCATCGAAAGAGATCCTGCTTCGCAGCCAGAAAGCCGACGGCAAGGATGCCGTGGTAGCCGGACAACGTCCGTTCCTGCTATGTATAGCCGGACGTCATGAGTGGAAAAACAAAGGTCTGGACGTGTTCGTTGACTCGATGCGCATGCTGAGCGACAAGGTGAACAGCGATGTGTTTGCCCCACGCGTGATAGCGTACGTGTTAGTGCCGTACCTGGAGCACACGTCGATGCAGATGGGCAAGGTGACGGTCGTGTTCGTTCCGTACTACCTCAACGGTTTTGATCCCGAGTTGGGCGAGACGTACTACAACCTGCTGTGCGGCATGGATCTGACAGTCTTCCCCTCGTACTACGAGCCGTGGGGTTACACGCCGCTGGAGAGTGTCGCCTTCCATGTGCCGACGATCACGACGAGCCTGTCGGGCTTTGGCGTATGGGCGATGGGCGAGGATGCCAAGTGTACGCAAGGTCTGGCGGAAGGCGTATATGTGATCCGCCGTACGGACTCGAACTACGAGCAGGTTGTTCACAAAGTTGCCGATGCCGTGTACAGCTACATGCGCCTGAGCGGCAAAGAGCAGGATATAGTGCGCAAGAAAGCATGGAAACTGTCGGAGAAAGCCGAGTGGAAACATTTCTTTGCATACTACCGCGAGGCATATGCTATTGCGCTAAGATGCGCTATGTTGAGAGGTTAGTGTTAAAAAGAATCGGATGCCCATAGAGGGGCTCGAGATAATTAAAAACAAATAAATACCAATTTATGCGTTATTGTGTACCATAGAGGGGCTGAAAAACCCTCGCTAAACAGATTAACAAACAGAAATGACAAATGAATTTATCATCGAGGTAAACCACGTGTCCAAGCAATTTGAGGACGGCAAGTTTGCCTTGAACGATGTGAGCCTGCAAGTCAAGAAAGGCGAGTTTGTAACGATCCTTGGTCCTTCGGGCTGCGGCAAGACCACACTGTTGCGCTGCATCGCAGGATTTCAAGTAGCCAGTTCGGGTGACATATTGCTGAAAGGCGAAGATGTAACCAGTACGCCACCGTACAAGCGACCGGTGAACACCGTGTTCCAGAAGTACGCCCTGTTTCCACATCTGAACGTGTTCGACAACGTAGCGTTCGGACTGAAAATGAAGAAGATGGAAGAGGAAACCATCGTACGCAAAGTGAAAGCTGCGCTGAAGATGGCTAACTTGATGGGTTACGAAGATCGTGAGGTGGATACCCTGAGCGGCGGGCAACAACAACGCGTGGCTATAGCCCGCGCCATTGTCAACGAACCCGAAGTGCTTCTGCTGGATGAACCGCTGTCGGCACTGGACCTGAAGATGCGACACGACATGCAGATCGAACTCAAGGAACTGCACAAACAACTGGGTATAACATTTATCTACGTCACCCACGATCAGGAGGAAGCACTGACATTGTCCGACCGCGTAGTGGTGATGAGCGAGGGAAAAATTCAACAGATTGGTACACCAACCGATATCTACAACGAGCCGCAGAACTGCTTCGTGGCCGACTTTATCGGCGAGAGTAACATCCTGAGTGGCAGAATGATCAAGGACCGCAAGGTTGAGTTCTGCGGCAAAATATTCGATTGTATCGACGAAGGCTTCGGCGAAGATGTGCCGGTAGATGTTGTCATCCGTCCGGAAGACATTTATATCTGGGATAAAAAAGACGAAGGCCGCAAAGCCAAGAACGAGGATGACGTCGATTACGAAGACCGCGTTCCGAAAGGCAAGTTCACCAAGTGGTATAGTACCGTACAGACCTGTATCTTCAAAGGCGTGCACTACGAGATGCGCGCACTAACGCCCGACGGATTTGAGTTCCTCATTCAGGATTATCACGAGTACCTGCCCGGCACGGAGATAGGCATGCTCGTCAAGCCCGAGGATATACAGATCATGAAGAAGAGCCGTTATCTCTACAACAGTTTCGAAGGCGAGGTGGCGAAGAACGGCAAGGTTTATTTCTTGGACGCCGAGTGGGATGTAACAGAGGAGCAGCTTGCTCCGTTTGCCATAGGCGACAAAGTGGAGGTGTGCGTACCATTCCGCTACGTAGATCTGCATGACTACGAGGAGGAAGGCACACTCAGCGGCGAGGTGGCATTCATCCTGTACAAAGGCAACCACTACCATCTGACCGTTCGCACCGACATCGGTGACAACATCGAAGTCAACACCAACGACGTGTGGGACGAGCACGACCGAGTAGGTATAACCATCGCACCCGAACATATACGTCTGCGTCCGACAGGATTAGAACCGCTAAATGAGCCCGAGTGATGAAGAAGCTTGCTGACATAGCGTCCGCTCGCCGGACGTGGGCGTGGCCATACGTGCTGTTTCTGGTACTGTTTGTGGTGCTGCCCCTGCTACTGATCCTCTACTACGCGTTCACCACACCGGGCGGAGACTTTACGATACAGAACTTCGTGAAGTTCTTCCACACCTCGGAGGCTATTAACACCCTGATCTACTCCATGGCGATAGCGTTCATCACCACGGTTATCTGCCTGCTGTTAGGTTATCCGGCAGCGTACATCATGGCTACGGCGGAGTTCAAGACTCCACAGGTGATGGCATTGCTGTTCATCCTGCCTATGTGGATCAACTTCCTGCTGCGTACGATTGCCACTGTAGAGTTGTTCAACATGTTCGGTCTGCCGCTGGGCGAAGGAGCACTGCTGTTCGGTATGTGCTACGACTATCTGCCGTTCATGATCTACCCTATCTACAACACCTTGCAGAAGATGGACCGCTCACTCATTGAGGCGGCGCAGGACCTGGGCGCGAACAAAGTGAATGTGTTCACCAAGGTTATTCTGCCGCTGAGCGTGCCGGGTATATACTCGGGCATCGTGATGGTGTTTATGCCGACAGTATCTACGTTCGCCATAGCCGAGCTGCTGACTCACAACAAGATCACGTTGTTCGGTTCGCTCATTCAGCGTTCGTTCGGCGAGGGCGGTATAGCTATGTGGAACTACGGTGCTGCACTATCGCTGATCATGCTGATCATCATTGCCGCTACCTCGTTCTTTGATCAGGATAACAGCCACGACACACAGAAAGGAGGCCTGCTATGAGTTTAGTAGAAAGAGAAAAGACCGCTGCGCTCAAAGACAAAAGCCTCTCATCCGCCCAGCAGGAGGCACGCAAACGTTCGCGTCAGCTGGCTGCCAAACGAGTGGCAGGTCATGCATATCTGTGGCTGCTACTCGTAGTGCTGTATGCGCCTATACTGCTGATCTTCATCTTCTCGTTCACACAGAGCAAGGTGTTCGGCAACTGGACAGGATTCACGTTCCATCTGTACGAGAACCTGTTCACGGGTTATGACTCTACCGCACAAGTGCGCGTGGACCCTAACTTGTACCGCGCGATCTTCTTCACCGCTGTGATTGCCGTATGTGCCGCTACGATAGCCACGCTGCTCGGCACACTGGCTGCCATCGGACTGTTCAACATGAAGGCGAGGCTGCGAAAAGGAATAACCTTCCTGAACTCGATCCCGATGATCAATCCGGATATACTGACGGGTATATCGCTGTTCCTGCTATTCGTGTTCCTGAACATCAGCCGCGGCTTCGTTACGGTGCTCATTGCACATGTGGTGTTCTGTACGCCATACGTAGTGCTGAGCGTTATGCCGCGACTCATGCAGATGAATCCGAATATGTACGAGGCAGCACTCGACCTTGGCGCTACACCGGCACAAGCCTTGCGCAAGATCTTACTGCCCGAACTGCGACCGGGAATGGTGAGCGGATTCATTCTGGCTCTGACGCTGAGTATAGATGACTTCGGCGTAACCTTCTTCACCAAAGGCTCGAACGGACTGGAGACCCTCTCCACGTTCATCTATGCCGATGCACGCAAAGGCGGACTGACACCTGAGTTGAGACCGCTGTTCTCACTCATCTTCCTGACGATACTTGTATTACTCGTTATAATGAATATTCATACTAACAAACAATTAAACAAACAAAAGAAATGAACAAACAATTCAGAACCTTGGTCGTTCTTGTCATGGCAGCGCTGATGGCGTGCCCGCTTTTCACCCAAGCCGCTGATCGCGCACACACCCTGAAGGTGTACAACTGGGCGGATTACATTGACATGGACAACGTCCTTAACAACTTCCCCGCATGGTACAAAGAGCAGACCGGCGAGGATGTGGAAATTATCTATCAGACCTTCGACATCAACGAGTCGATGCTCACCGAGATCGAGATCGGTCACGAGGATTATGACGTGATCTGCCCGTCGGAGTATATCATTGAGCGTATGCTTCGCCGCGGATTGTTGCAACCTATCAACAAGGACTTCGGCTCGCTGCCCGACTATACCAAACTCGTAGCACCGTTTGCACAGGAGATGTTCCAACAAATGGTAGCCGAGGAGAAGCAGGAAGATATGAAGGCCTCCGACTACACCGTAGGTTACATGTGGGGCACCACGGGCTTCCTGTACAACCCGAAGTTCGTTGACGAGGCGGATATCCGTTCGCTGGGCGGACTGCTGAACCCGAAGTTCAAGGATCGCATCTTTATGAAAGATGCTTTCCGCGACGTATATTCGGTTGTTGTTCTGTACGTCTATCGTGACGAGATTGCCCGCGGCGAGGTGACCCGCGAGGAGCTGGTTGCCCACGTTACCGACGAGCGCATTGCTCGCGTCGAGGAGTTCCTGCGCCAGGCTAAGAGCAACATCGCCGGCTGGGAGGTTGACTTCGGTAAGGAAGAGATGGCTAAAGGCAAGACCTGGCTGAACCTGAGCTGGTCGGGCGACGCTCAATGGGCTATCGACGAAGCATCAGAGGTTGGCGTTGAGCTGAAGTACATCGTGCCCGAGGAAGGTTCGAACGTATGGTTCGACGGCTGGTGCATACCCAAGTACGCACAGAACGTCAAAGCCGCATCGTACTTCATCAACTACCTGTGTATGCCGGAGAACGCCATCCTGAACATGGAGGAGATCGGCTATGTATCGGTTATCGCCTCGCCGGAGATCCTGGAGTGGGCTAACAACGCTGAGGACAACGAACAGACAGCCGATCTGTCGTACTTCTTCGGTCCGGAGGCTACCGCTATCCACGCCAATCAGGTACTCTATCCTGACAAGAGCGTGATCGACCGTTGCGCACTGATGCACGACTGTAACACCAAGACAGGTGCCATGCTGGATATGTGGAACCGTGTCAAGGGCGACAACCTCGGCGGCAGCAACCTGATGATGATCGTAGGTATAGTGATCGTTCTGCTGATCCTGTTCTTCGTCATCCTGGGTATTAACAAAAACAAACGGAAGAAACTGCGTAACCGCAGACATTAAAACAGACCGCAGCTCATGCTGCTGAAAGAGCAAAGACCGCTTTGCTGAAAGAAAAAAGAAACCTATATGAGCAAGAAGCTATTACTAATCCTTGCGCTGTTCTGCAGCATAACCATCCATGCCAATGAGATGGAGGATGGTTATGCTGCCGTCAAACAGCAGTACGAGCAGCGACAGAAAGGAGCCGACAAAGCATTGCAAGAGTACCTCAAGCGCTACCCCTACACCACCTACTCCGATGAGGTGAAGATGATGTTGGGCGTAGTACAAGTCGAGGGCAAAAAGTACAAACAGGCGCTGAAGAACTTCGAAGATGTCAAGCTCACACGCCTGGGGCGTGACCAACAACCGGAGTATCAGTTCTACCGCGGCTATGCGTACCTGATGATGGGCGAGTACCAGAAGTCACTCACCTTCTTCTCCACGCTGCGCCAGAAGGAGACGCCATATACCCTCGCGTCACGTTACTACTATGCGTTTGCCCTGTACAAACTGGGCGACTACAGCAAGGCGTTGCCGGAGTTTCTTGCCATCGAGCACACAGCGCAGTACAGCGACATAGTGCCGTACTACATCATTCAGATCTATTACTCGCAAGGTAAGTTGGAAGAGGTGGAGCAGCGTGCAGCCTACGTGATGGAAGCTAATCCCGGCAACCCGAACAACGGTGAGGTGGAGCGTATCCTGGGCGAACTGCAGTACCAGCGCGGTGCGTATGCCCGCGCCATACCGCATCTGGAGGCCTACGAGAAGAGTTGGCGCGAGCAGAAAAAAGAACTGGTGCGCAACGACCTGTACCTGTTAGGTATGTCGTACTTCCAGACTGAGCAGTATCAGAAGGCTATCACCTACCTCAAGCAGGTGAAGCCCGAGAACGACACTATATCCGAATCGGTAGCCCTGCATCTGGGTCACGCGTACACGCGCACGGGCAATATAGAACAAGGTAAGCTCAATTATGCCGCAGCAGTCCGCTATGGTCTGTCACCCAAGTTGACCGAAGAGGCGATGTACAACTACGCGCTGTGCACCTATCAGAGTTCGTCGGCGCTGGGCGAGAGCGTAACAGCCTTCACCGACTTCCTGCGCACCTACCCCACATCCCAGCACACGACCACCATCCGTTCGCTGCTGTCCGATGCGTTCCTCCGCTCGAAGAACTATCAGGCTGCCTACGAGGCTATGCAGCTCATCGACATCACCGACCCGAAGATGGAGCAGACCAAGCAGTACCTTCGTTATCAATTAGGAGCAGATGCGTTCCGGCAGGGAAATATCCAGAAGGCACAACAGTTCCTGCAGGAAATTCTGCGCCAACCCAAAGCCTACGATGCACAGAACGCTGAGGCATGTTACCTGCTTGCCGAGTGCGCCTATCGCACGCGTAACTACAAGCAAGCCGAGCAGTACCTGACGCAAGCCGAACAGGAGAAAGGCTGGCAACAGTCACCCAACCGCATTCAGGCAATGTACCTGAAGGGTTATGCCTACTTCCAGCAGCGCATGTACACGCAGGCAGAAGCGACACTGAAAGATTATGTCGGTCAGGTGGACAAGACCCAACCGACGTATGCCGATGCGCTGAACCGTATAGGCGACTGCCAGTTCAATGCACGCCGCTTCGACGAGGCGATACGCACCTATCAGCAAGTGATTGACCTGAAGGCTACGGGAGCCGATTATGCAACATTTCAGGCTGGTTATGCCTACGGTCTGAAGCACGAGTATGTCAACAAGGCGGAGAAGATGCTCAGCCTCGTAACGACCTACCCGCAATCGGACTACGCTGACGACGCCCTCTACGAGATGGCACGCGCGTATATCGAGAATAATCAGGAGGAATCGGCAATCATGGCGTACGAGCGACTGCTGAGCAATTACCCCAACTCCAACATGGCACGCAAGGCTTCGCTGGAACAAGGTATGATTCACCGCAACCTCAAGCAGTACGACGATGCCATACGCGCTTTCAAACGCACTATCAATGCCTATCCGGGTACGGAAGAGGCATACGCCGCACTCGAAGGACTGGAGCAGGTATATGTGGCAACGAACAATATCAGCGAGTATCTGGCGTACACCAAGAAGATCGGCAAATCGCAGATGCGCGTAACCACCGCTGAGGACTCACTGACCTACGTCACCGCCGAACTGCAATACATGCTCGGCAACTACCGCGAGGCAGCAGCCGGACTGGCTACGTACCTCACGCGTTACTGCAACGGCGGGCGTTACTGCACCAACGCACATTACTATGCCGCCGACAGTTACTACAAGTTAGGACAGATGCAGGAGGCACTGGAGGAGTACGAAGCACTGACTACACTCACCGGCAATGCCTATATGGAAGAAGCCTGCATGCGTGCCGCCGGACTGAGTTTCGACAATCACGACTACGAGACATCGGCACGGCACTTCCGCCACATGCTGGAGGTAGCCTCCACCGAGGCGAACAGGCGTACCGCACAACTCGGTATATTGCGCTGTGCATCCAACCTCAACGACGAAACGACCGTACTACAGATTGCTACAGATATGCTGTCGTCCGACAATCTGCCGGAAGATATTCGTCAGGAAGCCCTGTATTGCCGCGCCAAGGCGTACCTGAATGCCGGCAACAACGGATTGGCTGTGGTGGATCTGACACCGCTGGCTAAAGAGACTGTTACCGCAATCGGCGCAGAGAGCAAGTACCTGCTCGCACAGGCATACTACAACATGGGCGCGCTGGACAATGCCGAGCAGGAGATAATGGCGTTTGCACAGATGAACACCCAGCACCAGTATTGGCTCGCCAAAGCCATGATCCTGCTCGCAGACATCAGCCTCAAGCGCGATGATATCTATCAGGCACAACAGTACCTGCTCGCACTGCAGGCTAACTACCGCGCACAGGATGATATACAGTCCATCATCGCCGAACGGCTGAACGCCATTGCCGCACAGCAAACAGCCGAAGCCGACCCTGAGGACGACGAACCCGTGACACAGAACGAAAACTGATACCGTAAACTTACTGAGATATGAACAGATACAAGCATATATTATTCGTTACACTGCTGCCCCTTACCATGGCGGCACAGGATACTATCTTGAACAGGAACGTTACCGTCGAGCGTGACTTTCAGCCGATCATCAGTAGTGCAGGTATAGTAAGCGTCAAGCCCGTGATTGTACAGCAGGAATTTGAGCCTGCCGAGGTCACCTACTCGACGTATTCGCAATCGCTATCACCGGCGTTCAACATCAATCCGCTGGGTTGCTCGCTCACCGCATGGAATCAGCCCAAACCGTTGCACGGCTATGTACGTGGCGGACTGGGACATACCAACACTGCTTTCGACTTCGGCTACCGCATGACGGACAAACGCAGCAAAATAACGCTGGACGTCTATGCCCATCACCGCGCTATGTGGGGCAGATACACGGTAGAGAAAACCAATATCGGACTGGACATCACCAAGTCGTTCGGTTCGGCAGCAATGTATTTCGGCGCGGAGGCTACCAACCAGTATTACACGATGAGCGGACGTTATGTGGATACGCTTGGGACAATGCACATTGACAAGATGTCCGAACTCCAACCTGTGGATAGGCTGTCGCTATGGACTGTGAATACGCGCATAGGCATACGCTCGACAGGCAGAAGTAATCTGCGTTATCAGTTGCAGACCGGTTACTCGGCGTTCCTGCACGCTACGAACGTCACCGAGCACCAGATTCGTACTATCGGCAAACTGGAG